>NZ_JBIVZV010000001.1:1146357-1230593 GCF_044759735.1 Streptomyces sp. NPDC100445
GGGGGGGGTTGGGGGGGGGGGGGGGGGGGGGGGGGGGGGGGGGGGGGGGGGCCGGCGCCCCCCCCCCCCCCCCCCCCCCCCCCCCCCCCCGCCCGGTGCGCGGTGCCGTCAGCTGAGCGGTGGGCCCGGTTCGGGGTTCGGCACCGGCTCCGGCCCCGGGGGTACCGGTGCGGGGTCCGGCGGTCCGGGTGGCCCGGGATGGGGCGGTGCCGGAGGCGGGGTCGGGTCGGGACCCGGCGCGGGCGGTGCCGGGGCGGGGCCGGGTGGCGTGGGTCCGGGGCCGGGTTCCGGGGACGGCACCGGGCTGGGGTACGGATCCGGCGGGGTCGGGTCCGGGCCCGGTGTCGGGCCGGGCGGAACCGGGTCGGGATACGGGTTCGTCATGGGTCCTGTCCTCCGGCAGTCACGAAGCGTCGCCTCTGGACTCCTCCCCCGCCTACCCGAGGACCGCCCCGGCACTCACCCGACGGCGGCACCGGACGGGTCCGGGTGGGTGGCGGCGGCCACGACCGGATGGGTAGCGGCCGCCACGGGACCCTCCGGCCCGCTCAGAACCGTCCCGGGTACGCGCGCAGCCAGTCCTTCGCCGCCGACAGCAGTTCCGGGTCGGCGGGCGGGGCGACGTCGGGGTGGCGTTCGGCCCACTTGACGACGTACGGGCACAGCGGCGCCACCGGGACGCCCTCCCGCTCGGCGAGGGCGTACAGCTCGCGGGCGAGTGAGCCGGCGATGCCCTTGCCCTCGTGGGCGGTCTCGACGACGGTGTGGACCGGGACCAGGGCGCGCGCGGGCGACTCCAGCACGAAGTACTCGATGCGGCCGACGACTTCTCCGCCGTCGAGGGCCTCCAGACGGCCCGCCGCCCGGTCGTCGCGAATCTCGGTGTCACCCATGGGCACACGCGCTCCTGGTACTGGTCCTGGTCTGGTACTCGCGCCCGGTCAGGCCCGGACGGCCTGGGGGCTGCGCTGCTGCTCGGAACCGGGCACCGGCGCCGAGGGGTCGGCGCCGAGGGAGACGATCCGGTTGCCGGCGTCGACGTGCACGACCCGGGGCCGCAGCACGCGCGCCTCGGCGTCGGTGACCTGAGCGTAGCTGATGATGATCACCAGGTCGCCGGGGTGGACCAGGTGGGCGGCCGCCCCGTTGATCCCGAGGACCCCGGACCCGCGCTCCCCCTCGATGACGTACGTCTCCAGCCGGGCACCGTTGGTGATGTCGACGATGTGCACGAGTTCGCCGGGCAGCAGGTCGGCGGCGTCGAGGAGATCGGCGTCGATGGTCACCGATCCCACGTAGTGCAGGTCGGCCTGGGTGACGGTGGCGCGGTGGATCTTGGACTTGAACATGGTGCGCAGCATGTCGAACTCCCGAAAGACGGCTCCCTGCCTGCCTTTTTGCAGGTCAAGGGCTGTTTCCACACCCTACAACGAGTCGCACGTCCGGGCAGCTGCCCCCAGGTTTCTCAGGACTCATGCTGACCACTTGCCGACTCGCCTGACGCGTCGCCAGTCGGCTGGACGAGGGGTTCGTGCGCCCTTCCCGTGCCTCACCGCCCTGACGGCACGAGCCTACTCAGCACCAGACCAGGGGCATCCGTGATGACCGTCACTCGGAAGGCCCGGACGGCAGTCAGGCGCCGAAGGCGTACGCACTTGCCCACACTGCCGGCCGGGTAACGCCACGAGTGTGTTTGTACCACCCGGCTGCCGACTGAGCCGGCGCGTTCTCCGGGTGGTACATCGGGCTCGGCTAACGCACGCGCACGTACTGGTCGCCCTTGAAGAAATACAGGTCGCCGGCGTTACCGGGTACGCGGCAGGCGTCGTCGACTCCGCCGGAGAAGACGCCGTCGACCCCCCAGACCGCAGCCAGGCTGTCGGGCTCTGAGATCACTTTCTCGTCAGTGACGCGGTAGCACAGGTAGTGGGCGCCCTTGAACAGGTACAGGTCGGTGGGTTGGCCGGGCACACTACAGGCCGCGCTGACGCCCGAGGTGAAAGCGGTGCCCTTCAGACCGGACCAGCCGTCGGCGAGGCTCTGCGGGCCGGAGGTGATCTCCTCGTTTCCGACGTGGTAGCGCAGGTACTGGTCACCCTTGAACAGGTACAGGTCCGTGGAGTTGTCGGGCACGCCGCACGCGGCGTCGATGCCCGAGGTGAAGGCGGTGCCCTTCAGGCCGGACCAGCCCTCGGCGAGGCTCTTGGGCCCGGATGTGATCTTCTCCTCGGTGACGCGGTAGCGCAGGTACTGATTGCCTTTGAACAGGTACAGGTCGGTGCCGCTGTCGGGCACGCCGCACGCGGCGTCGATGCCCGAGGCGAACGTGGTGCCCTTCAGGGCCGGCCAGCCACTCGCCAGGTTCTTGGTCTGGAGCGCCGTGGGTGATGCGGGTGCGCCGGTGGCCGCCGCCGGGCCGTTGACCTCGCGCAGGAGGCGGGATCCCCATGGGCACCAGTGGGAGCCGGGAAGGAAAGCGCCCCCGGCCTCGTCCAAGTGGTCCTCGGTGTAACGCATGCCGGCGTCGCAGACCTCGATGGCCATCGTGAAGAACTGGATGGTGTCCGGGTCCAGGTGGTAGCTCCAGCCCGGGTTGTACGGGGCAGCCTGCTTGCGGATCCTGCCCATCACGTGGGTCTTGTCGGTCTGCTCACCGCGCAGGATCCTGCGCGCTTCCCCGATCCTGGCGTCGTCCGTCAGCTTGAAGACGAACTCCTCGGGTGCGGGCGGGTACACGAACGCAAAGTAGGCCTCGGCCATCGGACGTCCCTCTCGGTCGGTGACGCACACGCGGCCGCACATCGATACGCGCGGCATATCGTCTAACGACGTCGGCCCGCCACAAGCACGACCGAGAAGCCGGGAGAAACGTGGGTCTCGAAGAACGCTCCGCGGAACGGCACGCGCCTCGCCCGGTTCTGCCGCTCCACCGCCGCCGCGATGCGCGGATCCGCCCGACGCGGCGCGGTGACCTCCTGGAGCGAGGCGGCCGCGCGGCGGTGGCACTCGCACGCCGTCCTCCGGTGTTCGCCGGACGGCTCGATGCGCAAGGCGGCCCCGGGACGCGCCACGCGCCCCGGGAGCCCTGATGTCCGGAGGGGTCAGCGGGTGACCATGACCGCGTCCAGACGAACGGTGGAGCGGCCGGCCGCGCTTCCGGAGATCACCTTCAACTGGGCCTTGTGCGTCGCGATCTTCGTACCGAGGGCGTGGGTGAACACCACCTTGCGGTAACTGGTGCCGGCGGAGTAGGTGTTCACGGTACCCACCGTGGTCCCGTCGACGATGACTTGGAAGCGGCCGCCGTTGGGCGCGGTCGTCGCGACGACGCGCAGGGTGGTGCCGTCGGCCGTGAAGGACACGGTGGCGCCCGGGGTTGCGGACACCCGCTCGGTCTTCGCCCAGGCCGAGGTCACCGACTTCGATGTCCAGGTGCCCTTGTAGGCCAGGACCGAGGAGCGGTCGTCGACCGGGATGCCGCTGGCCGCGGCGGCGCTCCAGGCCCCGGTCTGGCCGGCGTCGTCGTGGGCGCGTACGTAGAAGCGGTACGTCAGGCCCGGCTTCGGGGTGACCGGGCTGCCTGAGGAGCCGAAGACCGCCGACTTCGCGGTGGTGCCGGTCTTCCAGGTCTGGAGCGGTCCCAGCGTCCACCCGCCCGTGCTGCTGCGGGTGGCGACCTTCCAGCCCACGTCGTACGACGTCACGCCCGCCGTCTTCCCCGTCCAGCCGACCGGAACGACCGCGCCGGCCGAGGAGTCGGCGGCCAAGGCGGGACCGGTGACGGAGGCGACCGGAACGGTCCTGCGCAGTGCGACCTTTCCGCTGACATCCGCGGCGGTCGCGCCGGTCACCGTGTCCTTCGCCGTAAGGGTCCAGGTGTAGGAGCCCTCGGCCGCCGTCGCGCCCGAGTCCGTCTTGCCGTTCCACGTCGGGGCGACGCTGCCGCCTGAGGCCGTCCCGGTCTGGGTGCGCACCGTGGTGGTGCCGGACTTGAGGGTGAGCGTCCAGGTCACCGGGCGGTTGTACGTCCATTTCGGCGCCCAGGTGTCGGACTTGCCGTCGCCGTTGGGGCTGAACCCGGCCGGGGCCGAGGCGGCGGTGGTGGCGGGGGCGCCGGCCCAGACGATGTGCGTGACGCCGTCGGCGCCCATCCACGCGGCCCAGGGCGCGTCGCGGTCCACCGTCCACCGCTCGGCGGAGGCACTGTCGGCCTTCTCCGGCAGGACGAAGAGCTGCCGAACGGGGGCGCCCGTCACCCCCAGGGCCTGGGCGTTCAGGGCGATGTCCGCCCCTTCGAGCTTGGGGAAGGTGTAGAGCACGTCCGTGCCGAGGACCGGGGCGAGGAGGGAGGAGTCCACCGTCGTACGGGTGGTGCTCCCCGTCTTCAGCAGCAGGCCCTGGGTCCGGGCGGCCCCACAGGTGTTCAGCAGGATCCACGGGCCGCGCACCTGGAGATCGCCGGGCAGGCAGTCGACCGTCGTCACGGTGGTGACGGCTCCGGTGGCCAGGTCGGTGCGGCGGATCGCCCAGGTGGACAGGTCGGTCTTCACCGTGGAGTAGAGGTTGCCGCCATAGAGGGCCGAGCCCTGGGGCACGCGCTCGGTCGCGCCGGTGGCGACGGTGTAGAGCAGCAGGGTGTCGTTGGCGGAGGTGGTCCGGTCCGACAGCAGGAGCCGGTCGCCGTCGAAGTCCACGATCTTGTCGAGCCCCGGCTCCGTCCGCTGGAGGGGGATGCCGGCCCGGGTGCCGTTCGCGTACACCTCATAGGCGTTGCCCTGCTGTACCAGCACCCGGCTCCCGGCTGCCGCCAGTGTCCGGTGGACGATGCCGCCGGAGTAGGCCAGGACCCGCGACGGCGCGGTTGCCGAGGCACCGGAGGCGCTGACCGTCAGACGGGACGAGAGCAGCACGCCGGTACGGCGGGACGAGTCGTCGGCCGTGTAAAGGGTGCCGCCGGACAGGGCCAGAGCGTCGAGCCGGGCCGGACCGGCGGGGATCGCGACGGCGTCACCGGCCGCGGTGGACACTCGGCCCCCGGTCAGGGTCTGGACCGCGGCGTCGACGTCCGGACGGTACAGCGCGGCACGCATCCGGCCGTCGTCGCCCACCGAGAGGTCACCGAACGTGCCCTTGAGGTCGGCGGCGGGGGCGGAGCCGTCGCGGGACATGGCGTACAGCTCGTTGCCGTCCGCGCTCCACTCGTACCAGGCCAGGGTGTCGTCACTGATCCAGCGGGCCCGGTCGGTCGGCAGGGTGACGGTCACCGGGCCGTCCGAGGGCGCCGTCCTCCGCCACTCCGTCAGCTTCGCCCCGTCGACGACACCGACGCGGGTGGGCGTGAACTCCAGGCCCTGCGGCAGCGCGTCGGTGTCGGGTTCCGCCACGGTGACGGTCGCCTCGTCGGCGAAGTCGACGTAGACGATCCGGTGCTCCCAGGACGGTGCGGTCCGGCGGAGCACCAGCGCCCCGTGCGCGTCCGACGCCAGCACCGTGTACTGGGCGTCACCGGACAGCAGGGTGCGGTCGGCGGCGGAGGTGCGCAACACCAGGCGGACCCGGTACTGCGAGTCGTCGTCGTAGTACGCCTGCTGGACGAGGATTCCGTCTCCCGCCTGGCCGCGGTACCGCTCGTCGCCCGCCGCGCCGGAGCTGTCGTAGGCGACGGCCAGCTCTTCCCGGTCACCGCTGTCGGGGTGGCGCAGGGTGACGTGGTCGGCGAGGCCGCCGTTGGAGTTCGCGGAGGTGGCGACGGCCACGACGGAGCCCTGGACGGAGACGGCGTCGACCGGGACGCCTTCGTCGGTGTCGGCCAGCGCACCGAGGTCCTGCGGAGTGCCACCGGACAGCGACAGCCAGCCGTGGGCGCGGGTGCCCGTGGTCGGCCGCTGGCTCCACACGACCGCCTGCCCGGAGCCGGACACCTGGCCGACGGCCGGCACGCTCGTGGTGCGGGCCGGCAGCGAGGTGGTCACCCCGGCGGTGGCCGCGGCAACGGGCGACAGGGCCACCGTGCCTACGACGGTCAGCGCCGCGGCCAAGGTCAGGCAGGGCAGGAGGGGGCGTCTGTGCGACGGCATGGATCGGTTCCTCTCACAGATGAGGGCCGCAGTATCACATGGTCACCCAGCTCCCGTTCGAACGGGAGCCGGCCACCCCCTCCCCCGCAGAACCGGCACAGCTGGTTGTCGCTGCCCGCTTTGACGATTCCTTGACGGCCTGCTGCTGCGCCGGTGCTGTCTTCCTGACGTAGTGTTGACGCCGGTGTGCCGGGAAGTCTGGTCGGCGAGGTCCCTTCTGTTCCTCCGATGAGAGGTCTTCACGTGCCGGCCATCGCTGGGTCCGCCGTTACATCGGCGACCGATGTCTCACCGCACGGACGCACACCGCGCCGTTCCGTCCTTTTCTTCGCGTTCGCCTTCGCGGTGATCGCCGACCCGGTGTCCTCCGTCGCCTACGCGATCGAGGCGGCGCTGCGGGCGCTGCACGGGGATCTGGCGCTGTTGCTGCCGACGATGAGCCTGGTGATCGGACTGGTCGTCGTGGTCACGGCCAACTACTGGCAGCTCGTGCGCCGCTTCCCCAAGGGCGGCGGTGCGGCCGCGGCGGCAGCCCGGGCGTTCGGGCCGCGCTGGACCTTCCTGCCGATGGGCGCGCTGGTCGTCGACTTCGTCCTCACGATCGGCATCTCGATCGCGGCGGCGTCGAGCGCGGTGATCGCCCTGTTCCCGGACCTGGCGGCCTTCCGCGTCCCGCTGGCCCTCGTCCTGCTGCTCGTGGTGGCCGGCCTGACCTGGTTCGGGCACGGCGGGCGGCTGCTGTTCGCCGTCATGACAGTGGCGTTCGTGGTGGTTTCCGTGGCTGTCCTGGTCCTTGGCTTCGCCGCGCCCCACGCCACGGGCCACGCGGTCGCCCCGCACGATCCCGGTCATCCGGCGATGCTCGCCGTGGTGCTGGCCTTCCCGGTCGCCATGGCCCTGGCCACCGGCGTGGAGGCGCCGTCCACCGCGATCGCCCAGCTCGGCCAGCTCGACGACACCCACCGTCGCCGCTTCGGCCGCGGCACCCTGGCCCTGCTCGTGGTGATCGTCGGTGGCCTCACGCTGGCACTGACCGCGCTCGCCGTCCGACTGGACATCGGCATACCGGGCGGCGGCTCCACCCAGATCGCCGACATCGCCCACGCCGCGGCCGGCCCCGGCTGGCTCTACGGCGCCTTCCAGCTGACCAGCTCGCTGCTGCTGCTCGCCGCCGCCAGCTCCTCCTTCCAAGCCGGCCCCGGTCTGCTGAAGGCCCTGTCCGGCAGCCCCGAACAACCGGGCGTGCTCCCTCCGGTGCTCGGCCGGATCAACCGCCACCACACCCCGTACTGGTCCGTAGTGGTCTACCTGGCGGCCGCCGCGGTCATCATCGTCGCGGCGGCAGGGCAGGAGCAGGAGCTCGTCCTCTTCTACGCGGTCGCCGTCTTCGTCAGCTTCCTGGTGGGCCTGCTCGCCATGACCCGCTTCGCCCGCGGCGAGGGCAAGACAGCGCTGGCCTGGATGAACGGGATCGCTGCGGCGGCCGTGGCGTTCACCCTCGTGGTGAACCTCCTGCGCGGCTGGCCGGTGCTGTCGATGGTGGCCACGCTCCTCATCGCCGTCGGCCTGTACCTCCGCTGGAACCGGGCCGGACGACCCACGGGTATCGAGGACGTCGAGTCACAGGCGGAGGCCGGTTGATGAGGAGACGGTCGGGCACGTCCTACCCCTGCCAGAGGCCTCGGTGCGCAACGGGAACGGGATACTGAGGTCGTAGGTATTGCCCAGCTCGTCCTGAACGATGCCGGCCACGCCGTTCTTCGGCCGCAGGATCAGGTCCTCCTGCACCTCCTCTCGGTGGTGGTCTGATGGCCGCTTGGGTGGGCGCGGCCCATTCAGAAAAGCCCCGAGGACATCGAACTCGTCCGCCATAGCCGCCAGTTCGGGAACGAGTACGTCCCGGTCGTGCGGCAGGTCCTCGGCGTCTCGAAGTGCCGAAGAGACGCATAGGCGTGAGCCGGTAGTGCCGTTGGAGTGCCCGGACGTTCGGTACATCGCCTTCGCCGTCCATCAAGGTCCGGCCGATGACCAGGATCCAGGGACTGGTCGCCCGCGCCGTGGCACGTGCGCCAGGGGGCAGGTCACCGCTCCAACCAAGTGGCACGACAGCGAAGTGCCCGTTCTTCGCCCCGGTCGTGCGCCGGCCGGCATAGTCGGCGTTGTCGGACGTCATGCCGATCCATTCGAACGTGAGGTACCGGTCGCCCATGTCCGGATGCCACAGGACACCCAGCCCACTACGCGTCCGGCACCGTGAGTCTCCCGCCCAACACCTGGTTCGGAAGCCCGAGGACCGCTGGGGTGATGTCGGGACGGCCGGGGACATCGCGATTACACAGACGACCATTGACGAGGGCGGGCGGGCAAATGCGCCGGGCCGAAATGTGAGGGCCAGTCCTCAAGGACGCCACGCAGACCAACCGACTGGGACTCGGCCTGCCGGAATTTCGTGCCCGGCACATCCTCTTCCACTGGAATCGCACGGGCTTCACCACTCGCCAGCAGGCCACCTGGTCCTACGCTGCACGCAAAGCCGTCCCCGGCGAATAAGTCGGCAGCGACGGCTAAGACACCGCTGCTGATGGTCGTATCGCTGTCGCGAGGCGTGCTTATGAGGTCACGGTTGCCCCGGTGCCAGGCCGGTGAGCTGCACTGAGAGCAGATGTGCACGAGAGCGCGCTTCAGGAATAACCTGGAAAAGAGCGGCACCGGGGTGGAGCGGACCTTCTCGATGCATCCCCCTGCCCCCGGGGGCCGCAAAACAGGGAGGAAGAGTCATGCCCTGGAATTTGAACGGCACGTACCTGGAGAGCTGTAACTGTGACGTGGTGTGCCCCTGCACCACCTCGGGCCTCACCGCACCGGCCGACCACGAGCGCTGCCAGGTGACCTTCGCGTTCCACGTGGACAGCGGCGACGTGGACGGCGTCGACGTCGCCGACCGCAGTGTGGCCGTCTTCATCGACGGGCCGCGGGTGATGGCCGAGGGCGGCTGGCAGGTGGCGCTGTACGTCGACGCCTCAGCCGACGACGGCCAGGCGGAGGCGCTGGGCAAGGTCTTCTCGGGCCAGGTGGGCGGCCCCATGGCGGGGCTCACTCCGCTGATCGGCGACATCCTCGGCGTGGAGCGGGTCCCCATCGACTACCGGGACGACGGTCGCCATCACGTCGCGCGGGTGGGCGATGCCATCGACATCGAGATCGAGGATCAGGTCGCCCCGCAGTTCGGCGAGGACGGCCCGGTGATGGGCCTGACGGGCATGTTCCACCCCGTGAACAGCACACTGACGATCGCCCGGTCCACCCGAGCGACGGGCGACGGCGTGTACGGCCGGTCCTGGGACTTCACGGGCGGCAACGGGCATTCGGCACCCTTCACGTGGTCGGGATGACCGGTGGGCCGGTTACCGTCCGCATCCGGGTGGCCCCTGCCGGGCTGTTGTTGGTCGTGGCGGCCGCAGCCTGGGTCTGGATGGTGACGCGCTGGGGCGGCATGCCGGCGATGCCCGGCACGATGGGCTTGGGCCTAGCCGCCTTCCTGGCCGTGTGGACGCTGATGATGACTGCGATGATGCTGCCCGCCACGGCACCCGTCGCCGCCTTGTACGCACGCACCATCACCGTGCACAGGTCATCGCGCATGGTCGTTTTCACGGTCGCCTACCTGCTCGTCTGGGCCGCGGCCGGGCTGCCGGCGTATGCGCTGGCTGTCGGCCTCGGCCGGGTGGCGCGTCTTCCTCCCGCGGCGGGGACGGCAGTGGCCGCTGCCGTGTTCGCGGTCAGCGGCGTCTACCAGCTCACGCCTCTCAAAGATCGTTGTCTGGCGAGGTGCCGTTCGCCGATCGGCCTGATGCTGCGCTACGCCTCGTACCCGGGGGCCTCGCGCGATGTGCGTGCCGGGGCCCACCACGGGACCTTCTGCCTGGGCTGCTGCTGGTCGCTGATGGTGCTGCTGGCGGCGTTCGGTGTCATGAATCTGTGGGCCATGGTGGTTCTGGCCGCCGTGATCACCGCTGAGAAACTCGCTCCGGTCGGTCGCCTGGTGGCCCGTGCCGTAGGGATCGCCTCGATCGTCCTGGCCGTCGCAGTCTTCTGGTTCCCGGCGCTGGCTCCGGGGCTCACCGACGCTGGTACGGCCGGGATGTGAGGACGGGCCGCGCCCCGCCGAGGAGGCCGGGCGGGTACGTGAAGGGGTGTCGCTCGGAGCCGCTGGGACGGGGACGGCCGGTTCCTCGGTGAGGGCCCCGGCACCATCTGCTCTCGAGGGTGAGGTGGGCGCGGGCGGCGCCGTCGGCAACGGATGGCGCGACTGAGATGCCGACGAAGGCGAGGGAGTGCTCGGCCTCGCATGACAACCTCGGGCCGCAGCCGCGTGTTCGCGGTATCCCGCCCATACGCTCACCGGGTACCGCCAGGCACACCCTGACGCGGCCTCGAGGATGATCGCAGCCGGCGCTTCCCGATCACCGGCCCGCCGGCGGGCGCCGCCCTGCGGGCGGATGACCTCGGCCAGTGGTACCGCCCGCCGGATCAGCTCCCACAACTCGTCCGGCACCAGCCGCTCAACCAGATTCGCCATGCACAGTTCGACGAACCATCACGCCACGAGGAACGACGTCCTGGTCAGGGCAGACGACGGACCCTCACCTCGCGGCATGCCCGGTATGCAACCGCTCCGAAGCCCAGCACAGCCACGCCCCACCACACCGACGAGGCGGGCAGAGTGAAGGCCAGGACCAGGCAGCCCGCCAAGCCGACCACGGGGATCGCGCGGTGCGGTCGATTTTCCTCCGCCGTCAGAGTCCAGGCGGCAGCGTTGGCGACGGCGTAGTAGACCAGCACGCCGAACGAGGAGAATCCGATGGCACCGCGCACATCGGTCGAGGCGGCCGACACCGCGACCACCGCTCCTACGGCCAACTCTGCACGGTGCGGCACATTGAAGCGCGGATGGACCGCGGACAGGGCTTGCGGCAGATGCCTGTCCCGGGACATGGCCAGCGTCGTACGCGAGACCCCCAGGATGAGCGCGAGCAGCGAGCCGAGCGCCGCCACCGCGGCCCCCACGCGTACCACAGGCACCAGCCCATCGACGCCTGCCTGCCGGACGGCCTCGGACAGCGGCGCCGCCCGGCCCGCCAGTCCTGCCGGCCCCAGAACCACGAGCACCGCCACCGCGACACTCCCGTACACGACCAGGGTGAGGCCCAGGGCGACGGGGATGGCGCGGGGGATCGTGCGCGCCGGGTCTCGTACCTCCTCGCCGAGGGTGGCGATACGGGCATAACCGGCGAAGGCGAAGAACAGGAACCCGGCTGCCTGGAGCACTCCGGTCACGGACGCGTCGGCCCCGACGTCCAGCCGTCCGGATCGCGCTTCCCCCGAGGCCAGGCAGGCCACGACCACGGCCGCGAGTACCAGCAGCACGACGGTCACGATCATCCGCGTCAGCCACGCAGCCTTCTGTACGCCTACGTAGTTGACTGCCGTCAGCGCGATCACGGCAGCCACCGCGACGAGATGCGCGTGCCCCGGCCACACGTACGACCCCACTGTGAGCGCCATCGCCGCACACGACGCGGTCTTGCCCACCACGAACGCCCACCCGGCCAGGTAGCCCCAGAACTCGCCCAGCCGCTCCCGGCCGTACACATAGGTCCCACCGGACCGCGGATACCGCGCGGCGAGGCGAGCCGAGGACGTGGCATTGCAGTACGCGACCACGGCGGCGATCGCAAGCCCCACCAGCAGGCCTGAGCCCGCGGCCCGGGCTGCTGGCGCCAGAGCCACGAAGATCCCGGCACCGATCATCGACCCCAGGCCGATGACCACGGCATCGAACATACCGAGCCGCCGCTCCAGCACGACTGCATGACCGTTGCGCGAGTGCGGGTCCACGCGAGCCTGCCCATCCGTCGTCCACCGATGTCCGGGCACGATATCTGGTGCCCATGAACTTAGAAGTGGCCTGTTCGGTACACAACGCAAAGGGTGCCATCAGCCGCGCGCTGCCTGTTCTCGGAGAGGGACTCGAGGCTCGCACGCTCTGCC
Source organism: Streptomyces sp. NPDC100445 (assembly GCF_044759735.1). NCBI lineage: Bacteria > Bacillati > Actinomycetota > Actinomycetes > Kitasatosporales > Streptomycetaceae > Streptomyces > Streptomyces sp. NPDC100445. Next base: position 1,158,486 of record NZ_JBIVZV010000001.1, read on the forward strand.
CGCAGGCCGCGGGTATCCGGGTCAGCCGGTCGTGATGGCGAAGGGCCCGTCGTTCGCGAAGACGAGTTCGGCGAAGTTCTCGCCGATGCGACGGTGTCCCTCGGGGCTGGGGTGGATCGCGTCGGGCAGGGGGAACTCGTCGTGGTCGCTCTGGCCGTAGAGGGCGAGTCCGTCGAGGTAGTGGAGGTTGGGGTCCTCGGCGGACCGCTGTTCGACGATGTCGGCCAGGACGTCGCGGACGATCGTGAGCGTCAACCGCCCGGCCGCGGTCTCGGCCGGATCACCGGTGGCCTGGAACTTCAGGGTTCCACCGGAGAAGTCCGGCATGAGAGGTCCGGGGGTGTTCTCGTGGGTCGGACACAGGAGGGGGGATACCAGGAGCACGGGGGTTGTGGGGTGGCCCTCGCGGATGGTGTCGAGGAAGCCGTGGACGGCTGGGACGAAGGCGCGCAGGCGCATGGCGTCGCTGTTGACGACGTTGATGCCGAGCTTGAGACTGATCAGGTCCGCGGGGGTGTCGCGCATCGCGCGGGCGGTGAACGGGTCGACCAGCGCGCTGCCGCCGAATCCCAGGTTGATCAGCTCCACATCGCCTGCGGAGGCGGCCACGGCGGGCCAGATGGTGCTGGGGAAGACCGCGTTGGATCCGTGGCTGATGGAGCTGCCGTGATGCAGCCACACCCGGCGCCCGGTCTTCGGGGCCGGCTCGACGGGGGCGTCGGTGCGCAGGGCGATGACCTCGGTGATCTCCGCGTGCGGGAGCCAGATCTCGATGTCCTTCTCGCCGGCGGGGAGTTCGGTGAAGTGGGCGGTGCCGGCGGGACCCGGGGTGAACTCCGCGTTCTGGGTCTGCATGTCGGTGATGGTGCGCAGGTTCCCGCCGACCACAGTGGCCTGGGCGGTGAGGCGGCCGTCGACCAGGAGGTCGTAGACGCCGTCCGGTGGGGGCGGGAAGCCCCGGTAGACGCGTTTGGTCGGCAGGGTGTCCAAGCGGATGGTGGTGGCGCCGGTACGGAAGGCCAGCCGGACACCGGAGGGCTGGGCCTCGGCCACGGCCAGCAGGTCGTCGGGGATCTGGCGGCGCGCCCAGGCAGGCAGCCGGTGCGGCAGCAGGCCGTGGGCAGTCTCTTCCACGTCGAGGTGTCCGCGCAGGAAGTCGGCGGTGACGGGGGTGGTGATCAGGTTCCGTTCGGTACTCATTGCCTCAGGGCTGCTCATTCTGCGGTGGGGGTGTCGGGCGTCGGGTCGGCACAGGGAAGCCCTCGCGGGTGACGCGGCCGCTCAGGTGGTCGACTGACTGCGCAACGCGGTGTCGAGGCAGTTCAGGGTCCAGGCCCAGGACTGCTGCGAGGCGATGTCGGTGTGGTCGAAGCCGCCGGCTGCCTCCAGGGAGGCGTAGCCGTGGAAGACGCTGCCCAGCATGCGGACCGCGTGCGTCTGGTCCGGCTCAGCCAGGTCGTAGCCGCGCAGGATCGCCCGTGTCATCTGCGCGTGCCGGACTCCGGCGCTGGCCGCGGCGGTCTGCGGGTCGAGCCGGTACCGCGCTGCTTCGTACCGGCCGGGGTGCGCCCGGGCGTAGTCCCGGTAGGCGTTCGCGAAGGCCGTCAGGGCGTCCTTGCCCGCGCGCCCGGCCACGGCGTCGGCGACCCGGTCGGCGAGTTCCTCCAGCGCGAACAGCGCGATCCGGGTCTTGAGATCGTGCGAGTTCGTCACGTGCGCGTACAGGCTCGCCGGCTTCACGTCGAAACGCCGGGCGAGCGCCGACAGGGTCACCTGGTCGAAACCGGCCTCATCCGCGAGTTCCGCACCGGCGAGCGTCAGCCGCTCCGAGCTCAGTCCTGCCCGAACCACAACCATCACCTATTCCCAGTCACCCTACAGCCAGTAGATACTTACCTATAGATTATAGGTAATGAGGTATGAGCAGCCTAAGGCCTGGGGTGAGCGTGACCGGCATGGCCGACGACGCCGCACGGGCGCCTCACCGACCTCGCCGGCGCCGATGGAGCCACCAACGGCCGAATACGCCCTGCGGGCACTGCCCAGGAGATCGACTGTGCGGTGATCCGGCCGACCCCAGCCGTTTTCGCGGCTTCCGCCGGATTCCGGGTGGAGGAGACGGCGGCCGAGTTGGAGACAGCGGTCTTGCTGCGCCACGGCCTGCTGTACGGGCCCGGCACCTGGTACGCACCGGGCGGCGCTTTCGCGACGGCCCTGGCGGGCGACCGGTCGGCGCGCTTTTCTCGGGAGCGCCGTGGTGAACGACGCGGTGAGCCTCTTCTTCCACGTCGCCGACACGGCAAGCGCCGCGCTGGCCGCGCTCGACTGGCCAGACGGACCTGTCAACATCGTGGACGACGAGCCCGCCCCCGCCCACGCGCGGGTCGGCAGGAGTGAGAGCGCGGCGCTCTCAACGCGCTTGTTCGGAGCCGGGATTGCCGGCCCGGGTGGCCGACCCGCCAGCGCCGTCAACATGAGCCTCCTCGACTTCGACCGAATCCCGTACCGGTTCGTGGAGTCCCTGGCCACGCAGACTGGTGAAGTTCGCCATCCGCACAGCGCGGGCCCGAAGCCCGAGCAGCCACAGGTCGAACCCGGCCGAATCGACGCGGGTGGTCAGCTGGTCTGCTGCTGTCCGGTGTCCGCGGTGGTTGGCCAGGGCCGTGTGGACGACGAGGAAGACGGCGACGACGGCGAGCCCACCGAGGTAGTACGACTCCAGGCCGGTTGCGTTCGGCCCGCGGGGACGGCTTCTGTCCGTTCCGGCCCGGCGGTGGACGACCGCAAAGGTGAAGGCCTCGCCGCAGAACCGCCGTTGGCGCATGCGCCACTTCCCGCCGCTGTGCCGGTTCGGCGAGTGGTAGTGCCCCGGAGCGGGCTTCTCGAAGCCGGCCGGTGGTGTTCCGGTCGCAGTCCGTGGTGAGAGGCATGTCCACATGACATACCGATCGGTATGCTGAGCCCGGCCCCTCCGGCCGACCCGTCCGGCCGGCCGGGGCAACGGCATCCGCGCACCCGCGAAGGAGCTTCCCATGGCGATCGATCCCGCAGGCGGCGATCTGAAGACGATGCTGGCCGAGGATCCGGACGGTCCTGTCGTCATGCTGAACCTGCTGCGCTTCGCACCCGGCGGCAGGGCCTTGTACGAGGAGTACGCGCGGCGCCTCCAGGAGACCTTCCTGCCACGCTACGGAGCCGAGGTGCTGTACGCCGGCACGGGCGGCACCGCCTTGGTGGCCGAGGCCGGTCAGAGTTGGGACGCGGTCGTCCTCGTCCGTTATCCCAGTCGTCGGCACTTCAGCCGTATGGTCGCCGACCCCGAGTATCGGACGGTCACCGAGCTGCGTACCCGCGCGCTGGTCGAGGCCGTCCTTCAGCCCACCAGCGAGTGGGGCACGACGGTCTGACGGTTGCGCCGGGCACACGGCCGGCGGCCCCGGGCCCGTCCGAAGGGCGTGCCCACCGGTTGACGGCCGCCGCATGCGGATACCCGGACCTCCCGACCGATCCGGGAGGAGGCCGGCATGGACACTTTCACCGGCGCCCGCGGCAGGTCCGCGTGAACGCCACCGGGGAACGAACGGACCGCCGGTCCGGTCCGGTCAGCGGTGCCACGAACCGCCTGCTCGGCGGAGCGCGGCTGTTCGCGCTGTCGGCGCTGCTGCTCGCGGGGGTCGGCGCCGTCGGGGATGTCATCGGCTGGGTCGCCCTGACCACGACGCTGGGCCCGACGGCGTACCTGATCCTCGCCCATCCCGAGTCGGTGACCGCTCGCCTCCGCACCGCCGTGACCGGCCATGCCGTGGCCATCGCCCTCGGTCTGGCCTGTCTGGCCGCCTTCGGCCTGTGGAACCACCCCTCCGTCGCCGAGCGGCATCACGACACCGCTTCCCAGATCGGCGCACAGGCTCTCGCCGTGGGTCTCACGCTCTTCGTGCTCCACCTGCTGGACGCGCACCACGCCCCGGCCGCCGCCACAGCCCTGCTGATCACCTCTGGCATCACGAGGCCCGGGCCGCCCCTGTACGGCCTGCTGGCCGGTCTCGCCCTGGTGCTGACCCTCGCCCCACTCCTCACACTCGCGACCTCCTCCTCGGCCGCGGACGGCGGTGACGGGAGCTGACGTCACGCGCTCGCTCGCGTTCGCCTCCGCCCGGAGCAGCGCACGCACCCACACAGCGACCGTCAGGGACCCGGACCCAGGAGACACGCATGGGCGGAGCGTCGAAGTTCGCTCGCCGGCCGACGACTCTCAGTGCTGGGGGTGCGGACGTGCGTGGAACAGGGGGCGTCGCTCGGGGGTCGTGCCGGCAGTCAGATGACCGATCTCGACGCGTGTCCTGATGGCGCGGATCACTTCGGTCAGGCCCAGAACGATGGCCATGACGCCCACTACCAGTGTGAGGGTTCCGATGGAGGCGAACGGCATGATGATCATCACGATGCCGGCCATAGTGCCGATGATGCCGAAGGCCACATGCCAACCGCGGGCCGGCATCGTCTGGTCGGAGGCCGCGGCGACCGTCTCCAGAGTGCCCCGAAGGAGCCAGCTGAAGCCGATCCACAGGGCGAGCAGAAAGATCGACTCGAGGGGGCCCCGGAAGCAGATCAGTCCCAGCAGGATGGAGACCGCGCCGGTGATGAAGTGCAGGACACGAAGGTGCCGGGGGACGTGTGTGCCGAAGGTGGCGGCGAGTTGGAAGACACCGGTGGCCAGGAGGTAGACGCCGAAGAGTACGCCGACGACGCGGAGCGTCTCACCCGGCCAGACCAGGGCGACAACGCCCAGGGCGATGGTGGCGAGGCCGAGGGTGAGCAGCATCTGCCATCCCACGTTCGCCAGGGCGGCCACACCTCCGGCCGCAGGGCCCTCCTGTGATGCGGTGCCGCGTGGCGGAACGGGGGCGGGGGAATCGGAAGGAGATGTCATGGCACCTGTCTCCTACTGGGAGCAGCGTGGTCAGGTCCGTACACGTCCATCGTCACCCGATCAGCCTCATGGTGCTCGGTGGAGAAAGCCGGGATTCGTGGCGCATGGGCATCCCAGCAAGCCCCTCCGGCCTGCTCACCGGCGCGCGCTCCCGTTGCACTCTGCGGTCGACGGGAGTCCGGGGTGCGATGCCCGGCCCTCCGATGCCGGCGGCCACGACGCACAGCACAGGAAACCAGGTCGACGCAGATCAGTTCGGTACGCAACGTGTGTCCGGACGAGGTCGGCGACGTCACGCAAGGGAGCGCCTCGGACGGTCGCCGTCCACCGTCGTTCGTCACCCCGAGGCCCGCGTCAGGTGCCTACGGGATGATCCATCATGGGCCAGGGTGGCGAAGCAACGATGCCCTGTCGTCCACTGGTCGATGACGTCGAGGGCAAGGTCCGCGGCGATCCGGTGGAGCGCTGGTCGCCCGAGCCGCGCCCAGGGAAAGAACGGACCGCCCTGGCCGTGGGGGTCCTCGAACCGGGCGGTGCACACCTCTTCGATGTCGTCGGGGTCGACCTCGACGACGAGACACCCGGTGGGAGCGACGAGACCGCCGCAACGGCGCAGCAGGCCACGAGGGTCGCCTCCGATGCCGATGTTGCCGTCGATGAGCAGCACCGTCTGCCAGCCTCTCTCGGCCGGCAGCCGGTCGAAGACCGATCGGCACAGTGCGAGGCCGCCCAGCGCGGTGGTCAGCGCGACCGCACGAGGCGTGATGTCGACACCGAGGGCGAAGACCCCCCGGCCCAGAAGCGCTCTGCACATGCGGCCCGGGCCGCAGCCGACATCGAGGACGGGGCCGATGCTGCGTTCCAGTACGGTCTGGTCGGCCACCGTGGGCTGCTCGTGCCAGCGGTGCACCGGGATCCGGATCCGGCGCCCGTCGGCCAGCCGAAGATACACCGGGTCATGGCCGGGTCGCAGGGCCAGCGCGTAGGGATCCTCCTCGGCGTCGTACAACTCGCTCTCGTCCGTTGTCATGGTGCTGTGGCGGGTCGGCTCTCGCCGCCGCGGCCGGCCCGGCGCATGCGGCGCACTCTCACCGTGAAGGCCACCGCGGAAGCCGCGAAGAGCACGCCGGTGATCGCCAGCCATCGACCGAGGTAGACACTGTCGGACAGTCCGGTGTCGTCGGAGTAGGGGACCGCCAGACGAAGGACGAGGGGAAACCAGACGAGCAGGAGCAGACCTGACAGGAAGGCGGGGACGCGCAGGTAGTTGATCCACGGCACCGTCGGTCTGCCGACGGCTCGGTGCCGCAGTACCGAGACGGCCGACAGGTCCGCCAGCGAGTACAGGGGCAGCAGGATGAGATCGTGGAGGACCGCCGCACCGACGAACCAGACGGCCACTCCCCAGGGCTGGACGGCGAACAGCCGCAGCATGGCGTAGCCGGTGAGGGCGAAGGAGGCGATCAGCACGAGCAGGTGCAGTGGGCCGGAGCCGTACCAGCGGACGAATCGTGCCATGTCACGCCCTGAAGGTCAGCCGGTGGACCCACTTGGTGTTGTTCACGCCGGGGTTGGCCGGGACGATGACGCGGGCCGGGTAGCCGTGGTCGAGTGACAGGTCCGCGCCGTTGACGCGGAGGGCGAGCAGCGCTCGGGGATCGTGGATCTGGTTGCCTCGCAGGACCACCCGGGTGAAGGGCCCGGAGGGTTGGATGGATTCGACGAGAACGCTTCCCGCGTCGGGCAGTCCGGCCAGCGCGGCCAGGCCGGCCAGCCGTAGACCGGTCCAGTGCTGGTCTTCGGTGGACCAGCCCTCCACACAGGCGATCGGCAGCGCGGCAGCGTGCTGGGGCATCACCAGAAGCTGCTCGCGGGTGAAGACCCGTGGCGTGCCGCGCCCGTGGACCTCCAGCCGCCAGTCGGGGCCGACGAGTGCGGGGTGCACGCCGACTTTCGCCGCCGTCTTGTTGATCTGGAAGTCGTCAGGGCCGCTGCCCGGATCGCGGTTGTGCGGTGCGAGGAGCGCGGTGGCGCGCAGCCGGCCGCCGATGCTCTGTCCGGCGGTCACGACGAGGAGGAGCAGCGATCCGGCTCCCACCATGCCCAGCGCGCCGCGCCGGGTCATGGTGGGTGCGGCGGGGGCGGCGGCCACCAGGCCGTCCGGGTCGGGGGGTTCGGGCGCGGTGCCGGAGAGACCGGTGCGCAGTTCGGCCGTCAGGCTGCGTGAGCGCAGGGCCCGGGTCATCCGGCCGAGTCTGAGGGACACGTGGACCACGAAGGCGGCGATGAACACCCAGGCGCCGTAGAAGTGCAGGCGGTAGAACGAGCCCGGGAAGACGTAGTAGAGCTGGATATTGAGGATACCGGTGACGAATTCGAAGATGACGCCGCCGACGAGCAGGAGCAGGGACAGCCGCTCGAGTGCGTGGGCGACGGAGCGCACCGGCAGCCATTCGAACAGCTTCGGGATCACCGACCACAACTTGGCCAGCAGGACCGGCACGAGAACGACGCCGAGCGTCACGTGCATGCCCTGGAGCAGCCGATAGAGCCAGTACGGGTGCGTGGGCCAGCTGAAGAGGTAGAAGCCCAGCACGCCTTTGTCAGGAGTCTCGTCGTTGAGAGGGCTCAGATCGGGGTTGTAGGAAGCGTAGGACAGCAGTCCCGTGACGAACAGCAGCGGAATGCCGACCAACAGCACCAGGCCGAAGACCGAGGTCAGCCAAGGCCCGCGGAGCGGACTGCGCCAGAACCCGGGGCGGAACGGCCCCGGCGGCGGGGGCAGCTGCCCGATGCGCCGCTTCGCCGTACGGACGCGATCGGCGGCCTTCGACACCGCGGCCGCCCCGCCGGCCCGTGCACGCCGCACCCGCACCCGCTCCCCGGCCGGTGCTCTGAGCCGTGCTCCGCCGGGCGGCTTGTTGCCCGGCGACCGGCCGCGACTTGGCTTCGACATCCCGCTACCGGTGCTCTGGGTTCTCGGAGTCGCGGTGGCATCCGGCGTCCCAGGCGGTGCGCTGGTTGCCGTAGGCGGGGATGCCGCCGAGGTCCTTCAGCGCCCGTGCCAGGTGCAGCAGGTTCCATGTCATGAAGGTGGTGTTGCGGTTGGTGAAGTCGTTCTCCGGGCCGCCCGATCCGGGGTCGAGGTACGACGGGCCGGGGCCCGCCTCGCCGATCCATCCGGCGTCAGCCTGCGGCGGGATGGTGTAGCCCAGGTGCTGAAGGCTGTAGAGGACGTTCATGGCGCAGTGTTTGACGCCGTCCTCGTTGCCGGTGATCAGGCAGCCGCCGACCCGGCCGTAATAGGCGTACTGCCCGGCGTCGTTGAGCAGACTGGAGCAGGCGTAGAGGCGCTCGATCACCTGCTTCGTCACGGAGCTGTTGTCGCCCAGCCAGATGGGGCCGGCCAGTACGAGGATGTCGGCCGCCAGAACCTGCTGGTACAGCTCGGGCCAGGCGTCGGTCCGCCAGCCGTGCTCTCTCATGTCGGGCCACACACCCGTCGCGATGTCGTGGTCCACCGCCCGCAGGACGTCGACGTGTACTCCCTGCGCCTTCAGGATGGCGGTGCTCCGGTCGATCAGCCCCTGCGTGTTGCTCGTCTCCGGCGAACGCTTCAGGGTGCAGTTGATCACCAGGGCACGCAGGTCGTCGTACCGCGCCGGTGGCGCGTCGGTGTCGGACGGCGTAGCGCTCACACGGACCTCCCAGAGCTCTGCCGCCGACCGCCTGGCACGGCGACGTGTCCACTTCGCCAGCGTGCGGGGCGACCGCGGCGGCCGCCACCACAACGCCTCCGAACGGTCTCGGCGGGCCGCACGCCCGGACGGCGCGGACGAGTGGCAGCCGCAGTCGTACCTGCCTACTTTCGTCCCATGGGCACCGAAGGCACGGCCGAGGCGCGGAACACGGCAGCAGCGGAGGACGTCGCGCACCTGCTGGTGCGCTGTCTGCGAGCCGAAGGCGTCGAGTACGTCTTCGGGATCCCCGGCGAGGAGAACATCCGCTTCGTCGACGCCCTGAGCGGCTCCGGCATCCGGTACGTCCTGGTGCGCCACGAGCAGGCCGCCTCGTTCATGGCCGAGATCTACGGCCGGCTGACCGGCCGGGCCGGCGTGTGTTCGGCCACCCTGGGCCCCGGCGCGATCAACCTGCTGCTGGGCACCGCGGACGCCATGACCAACAGTTCCCCGATGGTGGCCCTCGCCGCCCAGGGCTCGCTGCGCCGCACCCACAAGGAGTCGCACCAGGTCATCGACCTGGTGTCGATGTTCGCCCCGGTCACGCAGTGGGCGGCCCGGGTGGAGTGTCCGGACGCGGTGCCGGAGATGGTCCGCAAGGCGTTCAAGACCGCTCAGAGCGAACGCCCCGGTGCCGTGTTCCTGGCAGTGCCGGAGGACATCGAGGCGGAGCGGGCCACCGAGCATGCCGCACCGCTGCGGATCGACGCGGTGCACGCCGATGCGCCGTCGCCTTCGCAGATCGCGCGGGCGGTCGAGGTACTCACCGACGCACGGCGTCCCGTCCTGCTGGCCGGCCACGGCTCCGCGAGGGCCGGGGCCTCAGCCGCACTGGTGCGGTTCGCCGAGCGGCTGAACATCCCGGTCGCGACCACGTTCCACGGCAAGGGCGTCTTCCCGGACGACCATCCGAACGCTCTGGGCGCGGTCGGTTTCATGCGTCACGACTACGGCAACTTCGGCTTCGACGCCGCCGACGTGGTGATCTGCGTCGGTTACGAGATCCAGGAGTTCGACCCCGCCAAGATCAACCCCAACGGCGACAAGCGCATCCTGCACCTGCACCGATTCCCCGCCGAGGTGGACGCCCACTACCCGGTCACCGTCGGCATCCAAGGTGATCCGTCGCAGGCGCTGGACGCGCTCGCGTCGGCACTGCCCGACGAACTCGTCCACGACTCGGACAGCAGCGCGAAGATCCGTGCGCTGCTCGACGAGGAGCTCCAGTACGGCCGCGACAACAAGGCGTTCCCACTGGTTCCGCAGCGCGTGGTGGCGGAAGTCCGCACCGCTCTGGACCGCCACGACATCGTCCTCGCCGACACCGGCGCCGGAAAGATGTGGATGTCCCGTCTCTATCCGACCTACGAACCGGACACCTGCCTGGTCTCCAACGGCCTGTCCACCATGGGCTTCGCGCTGCCCGGCGCCATCGCCGCCAAGCTGGCCCGGCCGGACCGGCGGGTGCTGGCCATGATGGGCGACGGCTCCTTCCTGATGAACTCCCAGGAACTGGAGACCGCCGTCCGCGAACGCGTCCCGCTGGTCGTCCTCGTCCTGGTGGACGAGGAGTACGGCCTGATCACCTGGAAGATGGAATTGGAACTCGGCCGCCACAGCCACACCCGGTTCACCAACCCGGACCTGGTCGCCTACGCCGAGAGCTTCGGCGCACACGGCTACCGGGTCGAGTCCGCCGACCAGCTGCTGCCCGCGCTGCGCCGCGCCCTCGACGACGAAGGCGTCTGGGTGATCGCCTGTCCCGTCGACTACTCCGAGAACCTGCGCCTGACCGACCGGCTCGGCAGCCTCAGCGGCCCGTTCTGACCGCGCGGCGCAGGTCCGTACGACCGTGGCGGCGGTTCCCCGGCCCATCGTCGGCCCCGGTCCGCCCCAGAACAGTCACACACGTGCGCGATGATCGCTCGGCCCGCTTCTGATGCGCGCGCACCGAGGACGTAGCCCCCGTCGGCCGTGCAGCCCCGACCGTCACCGACCGTCAACGCAACGGCGCGCGAGACGCAACGATGTGTCCAATCATTCTGCAAGCAAAGGCTACCTGTGCAGCTGATGTGATCGAGCTATGGGGGCGGCCATCCGTACTCCCACCTGAGCGGCCTCGGCAATCAGCCGGAACCGCTTCGGCCGACGAGACGCACAGGCTCCGACCACACCCCGCGAGCGCCCTCGAAGTCGGCCAGCCGGGCTGCGACCGTGGCGACTGCGAGGCGTTCCGGGAGGGCGGCGGAGAATTTCAGGCCGCGTGCGGCCCGGTAGTCGACAACGGGTAGGGCCAGGCTCTCGCCGGCACTCTCGCGGGCCGCGCGCCAGTCGGCCGGGGTGAGATCTTCACGCAGGCGCAGCCAGCAGTCCGTGGGGCGCTGCAAGGGGTCCGTTACCGACTGCAGAGTTGCCCCGAGAGTAGCGTTGGCGCGGTAGCCGGCCCAGGTCCACCGGCGCACATCGTTGCCGACGCGCCGCTGTCATCCGCGGGGCGCTCGCGGCGGGCGCCATCGCCCCGATCGGTACTCGTCCAGCAGCCGACGGCCCGCGACCGTGAAGGGGTGCTCCGGGCCCAGGCCGCGTTCTCGCCGTGCGACGACATCGGTCATCAGCTCGATTCCCTCGTCCACGTGGCCGAGCGCGGACCGGGTGCGGGAGAGGAGCTGCCGGGCGGCGAGCACGTGCGGGTACTCGGGGCCGAAGCGCCGCGCATACGCTTCGGCGACCAGCCGGATCTCCTCGTCGGCCTCGTCGAAGCGGCCCAGGAGGTACAGCGCCCAGGCGTGGTTGTGCCGGGCGCCCAGCGTCACCGTGTGCTCGGGTCCGAGGAGTCGGGCGCATTGCGACGGCAGCGACAGCAGCGCGCCGTCTTCTTCGGTGACCACCTCGGAGGCGGGCAGCATCTCCAGCAGACTGGCGCGGGCGCGCAGGGTCAACGGGTGCTCCGGGCCCAGCGCCGTGTGCCGGCCGGTGACGACGGCCCGGAGGAGTGCGAGCGACTCCTCGTGTCTGCCGAGGTTTCCCAGCACGAGCTGAAGGCCGTAGCCGCTGTCCAAGGTGTCGGGGTCGTCAGCCCCGAACAGTCGCTCCTGGGTGGCACGGACCCTGCGGAGCGACGGCTCGGCCTCGGCGTACCTGCCCAGTCGGAACAGCGCCCGGCCGGCCCTGGAACGGGCGGCCAGCACCAGGCGGTGATCGGCACCGAGCAGCCGCTCTCCGAGGTCCGCCGTGGTCCGGGAGGTCTCCCAGGCCGAGAGGTAGTCGCCGGTGCGGTGCAGGGCGACCGACAGCCGCGTGGCGACGGCCAGGGCATCGGCCAGAGCCGACGGTTCGCCGATGCGCCGCGGCAAGGTGAGCGCATGCGGTACCAGCAGTCGCAGCAGCGGATCGTGGGGTCCCGCGTCGGGTACGCCGGGAACGGCCGCGTCGAGCAGCCGGACGGCCGTCGTGTCGAGAGCGGGCGTCCGTTCCGCGGGTGTTGCCGCCCAGACGCTGTCGAGCAGTACTCCATGACTCTGTACGCAGCGCACACCGATGCCGACCAGTTCGGTCAGCGATTGGTCGAGCAGGGCTCTCAGGGCGGTTTCGGTACGGGCCCGGGGCAGGACGCCGCTGACGTCGGCACGGTTGAGCAGGGACAGGGGCAGCGGCTCCGGAGCGAACCGGGCCAGCAGCCTGAGCAGTGCCACCGCTTCGGGCAGCCCGCGCGCCTCGAACGTGTCGAGTGTCAGTTGCCAGGTCAGGCCGACCAGGTGCCGCGGGTCCGCCTCGGACAGGGCGTCCGCTCCTCGGTCGATGAGCTGGACCCGCTCGTCCTCGTCCAGATGATGCCCGTAGGCGTCCATCGTCCAGGGGTCGATCACCTGGTGGGAGAGGAAGCCGCCTGCCAGGATGAGGGCGAGTGGCAGCCACCCGAGCCGGTCGGCGATCCGTGCCGCCTGCTCCGCCGTACCGCTGAACGGGGCGAGGTCGCACAGCACGGCCGCGGCGTCCTCCCGCGGCAGTACGCCGATGTGCTGCAGTTCGGCCCCCGGCCACCAGCGAGCGGCTGCCCGGCGGGTGGTCACCACGACGGTGCCGCGCGGGCTGGTGCGCAGCCAGTTCCCGTCCCGCAGGATCTCCGGCTCGTCGGCGTTGTCGAGGACCAGCAGCCAGGACTCGTCGGAGTGGTCGAGATACTGCCAGACGAGGTCGGCCGCGGGACGGAGGCCGTTGCGGGCGGCCAGCAGTTCGCCGTCGCCCGCCCCTCGGTCGGCCGCGACGGCCAGCATGCCGGCCCGCAGGCTCGCCCGGTCGGAGGCGTTGACCCACAGTCCCGCCCGGCCGTATTCGCCGGTGGCCACCCGGAAGAAGTCACAGGCGACCGCTGTCTTGCCGCAGCCACCCATGCCGTACAGCACGTAGACATCGCCGCCGCGCCCCGCTTCGACGCCTGCCCGCAGGCGTTCCATCACCTCGGTGCGATCGCGCAGCACGACCGGAGGCCGCCCGACCGCCGGGCGGCGTACCGAGTCGGGGCCGCTCGGCCCGGTCGTATCGCCGCCGTGGTGGTGGTGTTCGTTGATGTGCTGGTCGCCCGACGCCTGGTAGACCCGCCCTCGGTCCTCGGCGTGACCGTCCATCCCGCCCGTCATCGCTCGGCGATGTGCTGGTCTCGTCCCGCCTGGTAGACCCTGGCCTGACCGGACGCGGTGGCGTGCTGCGTGACCGACCGGCCGGCTGAACCGTCGGGGTCGAGTTCGGCCAGCAGCGCGCGCAGTTCCCCGGTGGCGGCAGGCCGGGCGACGATCAGGCGTCGCACCAGCCCTTGCCACTGCGCACGCAGTTCGTTCAGCGTCTCTTGGTCGTTCGCCGCCAAGGCGGCCAGCACGTCCTCGCGGCCGGCCTCCCACTGCGCGGCCACCGTCTCGGCACGCTCGGGCTGCATGCGGTGCCAGAGCTGGGTGAGCCCGTCGCGGGTGCGCTGCCAGGCATCGGTTGCCATCAGCGTGACCAAGGTGGTTCCTGCGCTTTGTGCGAGCACGGTCACCTCCGGGTCCACAGCCGCCCCTCCGTTCACCCGATTATCCGACAGTACAACGGAACGTCGCGGCGATAAGGTGATCACGCGATTCCTCTCGCGATCAATATCGTCGCACTTCTGAGCAGGGGGACAAGAAGGCATCTCCCGGCGTCTTCTCCACCGCGGATCGAAGTCGTCACATGGTCAGGCGAGCCTGCGCGGCGCTACAGTGGCGCCCGACCCGGCCGACCGAAGGGGGCTACGGCAATGACCAGGCCATGGGAAGCAGATCCGGCCACCACTTTCAAGAGGCGTTTAGGCAAATCACCTCAGGAATTAGGGAACACGACCGGCACCCCTGACTGCCCCGACATCTGGGAACTCGCCAACGGAGACATCGCCGTCATCGGCCGGGACCTCACCCAGTCGCTCGGCGCGAATCTGCCCGACGGCGTCTCGATCGGGGCGGACGAGCGACTCGTGGTCATCCCGAGGAACATGCTGCTCGCGGCGAAACCGGATATCCCCAGTGTTTGACTCCTTCCCCAGCGGCGACGCCTCCGGGCGCATGGATCGCCCCACGTACCACGCGGACTTCAGCCGGGTCTACAACAGCGGGATCGACTTCCTGAACAAGCTCGAACGCGGGCAGCATTTCAAGGAGCGGGGCTTCGCGAGCTGGGAGGCTTTCGCCGCCGGCGACTGGTCCCGGGCTCTTTCCCTGGCCGACGAGAAACGCGACGACTACGCACGGGAGATTCAGGAAGCGGCACGGCTCGGCATCCCCCACCGGCGCCTTCGGGTCGTGGAGTTCCCGGTCACACCGTACGTGCAGTGGGAGTTCTTCGTGCTCCGGGTACGCGTGGACCTGGGAGACGACATCAAAGTGCTCGATGCCCGCAAGATCTCGGACATCGAAAACAACCGCCCCGTTCCGGAGGTGGTGATTCTCGGGGACGTGGCCATGTACGAGGTGGTGTACGACGGCGACGGAAACGCGGCTGGCGCCCGCCGATTCAGCGAGCGAGAACTGATCCGCGAAACCTCTCGCGGGTTCGACGCGCTGTATGAGCGCGGCGAGGATTTCCACGCCTTCTTCGAGCGGGAGATCGCTCCCCTTCCGCCGCCCCAGGGGGCCGATGTTCGGGCGGGTGATCGGGGTCTTCGATCGTGAGCGTCGCACGCCCGCTGCGCGCTCAGTGCAGTGCCACTTCCCACGACCCCGGGTTGCCGGCCTCTTCCCCGCCGATCGGGCAACCGTCCATCCAGGTGCCGAATCCCGAGGGGTCCTTGCCTTCCGTGGACCAGCCGGCATGCGTGAACTCCGACAGGTCCGCCACGTAGCCGGACGACGTGGGGACGCGAAGCGGAAGCCGGACGGAGACGGTGTGGCCGTGTGTCTCGGGCCGGGCTTCCACGTCTCCTCCGACCACGTCGTTCGTTCCGGATACGTGCACGAACCAACGCGAGTCGAGGTACTGCATGCTCACGGCAGGTTCGTCCATGTCGTCCAGACCGTCGCCCAGCCACGTCCAGTAGGTGGCGTCCGCGTCCGAATCGGGCTCGGGAACGTCACCGGCGAGCGTGTAGCTCACCGTCACGCCCTTGCTGTCACGCACCACACTGGCTTCCTTGATCCGCAGGTACGCAGGCGGCTGCGAAGACGGCTTCGTGACCGAACCTCCCGCCGCCGTGAAGAACAGGTTCTTGGCCTGTCCCGTACAACGGGCGGACATCATCCGCGGGGCCGGACGGGCTGGTGTCTGGACCGCGATCTTCGTCGGTGCGGGCTCGATGGACGGGCTCGCGGAGGGGGCAGCGCGGCGATGGCCGGCCTGCGGCGCTGCGGCCTCGCCGCCGGACGCCTCACCGATGGCGATGACCCCCGCACTCACACACAGGACGGCCAGCAGGGTTCCCAGGCGGCGAACACGCTGCCCGGACAAGAAGGACGGGGGGATCACAAGGGCTCCAACAAGTACAGACCGACCGGGACGGGTCAGGGCCGCAAACTCAGAAAGCGTTCCGATGAGGCACGCAGCGGGCAACCGGGGGCTGCCGGCTCTCACTCGCTCCGTCGCCGCCGAAGCGTCGGCAGACCGCTGCTTGTCGTCGACGCCCGCAGGGGCGGACCTGCCGGCATGACGGACGCCACGCGGTCATACGGACCGAGCACACCGGCGGACCCGGCGCCAAGCGCGAAGAGTAGCGCCACAACCCCGGTACCCCAGCCCTTCACGAGGACGACAGTCGGTGCCTCCGCCGCCACGGCGGTGACGACCGCCGTCATCCAAGCCTCCCGCCGGCGAGACGGCACGAACGGACGCTCCTCAGCCCACGCGGACACGAGCGCGAACGCGGCAGCCGGAGCCACAACCGCGCATCCGACGAACCACGCCCACCGCCACTCGGCCACAGTCCACAAAACCGCGGTCCACACCAGCCAGCCGACCACCACGACGGCACAGATGGCGACCAGTGCGAGGCATCCCTGCGTCGCGTCATCACGGTTGCCGGAACCAGCCATGTTTCCTCTTGTTTCGAACGATGTCGCCGCTCATGCGTGCCGACTGAGCGGAGGACTTCCTTGGTGCACGCCGGTCGGCCGGGCTACTGCCTCTCAGGCCAGGCGGCTCTCACAGCCCGGCCTACTTGCGGGCTGCGGCCTCGTACCGGTCGACCTGGTCGCGCAGGAGCTTGGTGGCCGTGTCGGCTTCCGCGTTCGTGAGGCCGCCGGTGCCGACGTTGATCAGAGTGGGCCCGTCGAGGGTGAACTGCTGGAGCAACGTGGTGCCGTCGCTGTCGATGCGTACACCCAAAGACCGGTCGCCGAGCTTGTCCACGCTCATCGGCGAGTACTTCAGCACTGACCCCTGATAGGTCTCCTGGTGGCAGGTCTCGAGTGCCTTCTCCATCGCGGTGAACGACTCGGCGGCATCGCTCGCGCTCGCGTACTGCCGAAAGCCCACAGTCGCAATCGTGGCGGTCAGCCCTCCGCCCTTCTGGAAGCTGCGGGAGACCTGAATCCGGGCCTTGTTCGGCTGACGGTAGTCGCAGAACGTCTTGTCGCCCGAGCTGGAGTCCCCATCGGTCGACCAGCCGGCCGGCATCTGCGACAGCGACAGCAGAGCGGACGTGAGCTGAGCCTTGGTGAGGAGCGCCGCGTGGGGAGTCGGGGAGGAGGACGCCGGGACGGCCGCGGCAGAGTTGCTCGAAGTGGCAGGCTTCGCAGCCGTGGGCGTGGCGGCGCCGCCACACGCAGCGAGCGTCATGGAGAGGACGGCAGCGCCCAGCGCGCCGAAGTGTTTCCGGTGAAGCACGGAGATCGTTCCCCCTGAGAGGCACGAAGAAGGAGTGGAGAACATGGATGCTATGTGAACTTACATGTTCATGAAAACTCAACTACTTCGGGGGTGGGACCGGCGGGCAGGGGGACGGGGCTTCGACCTGCCGTGCGCCGCCCCCGGTGCCGGGGCGCTGTTTCGCCCGCTCTCGGTGTCGGCGAGCCAACTCGACCGCCTCAACGGCATGATCGGCATGGACGCGGTCGAGCTGGGGGTCATCCCCTTGACGGCACCCGTCAAACTCGGCCCTGTCAACGGCTCGGTGATGGCGTCGCGTGCGCGCGTCAGAGACACAGCACATCACGAGCAGGCGTAGCGCCGGCGAACCCGGCCCCGCGCCTCGGTCGAAGTCGGAAGGCCGGGACCTTGAACACTCAAAGGGCGCTCGCGGCGTCAGGACCTGGGTTCCTCCAGCTTGACGGCAGTGGTGTCCGCGCCGTGCTGTTCGGCGTGCGCCGGGACGAAGGTCTCGTGGTCTTCCACGACTTCGCCGTCCACGATGTCCTCCTCCCCCACTCGGTACGACGGGTCCGCCAGTGGCAGGTCGGCGAGGTGCTTCTTGAGCCTCTTGGCCATCGGGAGGTAGGTCGCGAAGGTGAGCCCGCCGGAAACGGCAGCCCCTACGAGGGGGATGGCCTTCGAGACGGTCTTCGCGAACGACTCCTTCGTCATCTTGACGCCGACGTAGGTCGCGACCTTCTTCACTATGGGATAGATGACGCCCTTGGTGAGCGCCTTCTGAGGCAGCTTCTTGGCGGCCTGCTCCGACATCATCCCCGCGACCTTTCCCACAGCGGCGTTCGCCGACTGGGTACCGAACATCACGCCGAAGAACAGCGTGAGCACCCCCACGGTCGCGTCATCGACGTCATCGCCCTCGTCGGAGAACAGATCGGGCCAGCTGTAGAGATAGGCGAGCTTCTGCGCGATACGCAGCATGTGGCCGACGTACTGTGCCAAGTCGGCGGGCACGGTGGCGGGAAGGGCGAGGATGCCGGGTATGCCTGCGGCGGCCGAGAGAGCGCTGACCTTGGCGGTTTCGTAGCGGATGGAGTCGTTGGCGGCCTTGTCGAGGACCTCGACAGTGATGCCCGCGGCAGCGGGAGTCTCATCTATCGCCCGCCGGACCTCATCCTCGGAGCAGTGGCGAGCCAGCGCACTTCGGAGGTACGCCTCCCTGTGAATCCGCACACCCGGAAGCTTCGCCGCCGCCAGCAGCACCGCGAAGAAACGCGACTCGGGATTCTCGACCTCTTTACCCTGCTTCATGGCAGGAACTTACAGTAACTCCGCGCTCCACGGGCCGACATGTATCAGCTCCGTTGACACCTCGCTATGTGTGCGACGGTGGCATGAGGGCTGGCTCCACCACGATGCCGATCACCCCCGGGAAGGCGGCCGCCGTCGCGAACCGAGCGCCTGTGGGCGGACTTGGCTGCCGTGGCGCCTACGCCGGCGTGGGCACCCGACGAGCAAGACGCTGGGCTGCTGAAGGTGTGCTGTGGAGACGGGATGTGCAGGGCCCTCGGCGAGCACGCGCCCGCCGGAAGGCCCTGCGATCGGCGCCATCTCCGTCAGCGTGCCGCGTACTCCACGAAGGCGGCCCACGCCGTGGGTTCTACGGCGAGTGCGGCGCGGGCGGTGTCCTTCGAGTCGCGGACGTGGACCTTGGCGGGACGGGTGGCGACCTCGACGCATTCGCCACCTGCTCCGCTGCTGTAACTGCTCTTGAACCAGGTCGACTCAGAAACATGCTGTTCGACGTTCATCTCTCTCCAAGCAACTTCTCGACGAAGGCCAGCGACTCGCGCGGAGTGAGTGCTTGGGCCCGAAGGAGTCCGTACTGCTCCTCGATCTCCCGGACTGGCTTCCGCGCCGTGTAGAGGCGACTGTCCTGCTGAGCCTCCACGTACGCGATCCTCCGCCCTTCCTTCGTTTCGATCAAGGTGAACGGACCAGCCAGTCCGGCGTGCTCGTCCCGCTCAGTCGGCATCACCTGGATCTCCACGTTACGCCGCTGTCCATGGAGCAGAATCTGCTCCAACTGCCCTCGCATGACGCCCCACCCTGCCAGTGGCCTACGCAATACCGACTCCTCGATGACGAAGCTGAGGGTAGGCAACTGCGTGCGGCAGAAAATCTCCTGCCGCACCAAGCGCGCCGTCACCCTCTGCTCGACCACGTCCTCATGCAGTAGAGGACGCCAGTTGATGAACACCGCCCGCGCGTACTCTTCCGTCTGCAACAGTCCAGGCACCGCCTGGTTGGCGTACACGTGAAGCTCGACCGCCTCGGCTTCCAACTTGGCCGCGTCCCGGAAGAACGCCGGATACTGAGCCCGAGCCACCTCCTCCTTGCTCGCACTCAACACCCCACCCGCGTTCAGCACTTCATCGGCCTGGTCGATGAACTTCGGTGGCGAGATACGTCTCCCCTGCTCGAACGATGCGATCGTCGAGGCCGAGTACCCGGTCAGCGACCCGAGCCTCGCGCGGTCCAGGCCCGCTCGCTCCCGGAACAGCTTCAACTGCCGCCCGAACACGCACAGCATGCCCGTCCCGACCTCGTACTCCGGCTGCTGAACCTCGGCGTCCACGCCACAGCTCCTCTCGTACAACCGCCCAGTCGGCCAACTCGGGGCCCGGGGACCGGTCACGCCCAACACCAGGTACAAGCGCACCGCCCGCGTGTACAGCCCCTACCCGTCAGCGCATCGCTCCTGGTCAACGCTACGCAGAGTCCACGACCGTCGACCCTATGAAGTCCGCGACTCCCCCGAATGGGCATATGCCACAGCGTTCCGCACCCGAACCTGAGTTCACCTTGCGCTTCACCTCAACGCCGCGCGGTGCCCGTCTCGCCCGCCGACTCGTCTCGCACCGCTTGGACGACTGGGGCCACCCCTACGCGACTCCGGTCAACGAGACGCTCACCCTCATCACAGCGGAACTCACCGCCAACGCCGTACGCCACGGCCACGTCCCCGGCCGGGACTTCCATCTTCAACTCACCCTGGCCGAGGAGACCTTCCGCATCCAGGTGACCGACACCCGCGCCGAGAAGCGGCCTCCGGCCAGTCCCCCGGCAACCGACTCGCTTTCCGAGTCCGGCCGGGGTCTGGTCCTGGTCGCCGCGCTCGCGGACGACTGGGGCGTCAGCCCTCGCCGGGCTGCCCCGGGCAAGACCGTGTGGGCGGAGCTGCGCATGCGGCAACAGGGCCACCCGCTTGAGCACCGGGTGGCCCCTGAACCGACCGAGATCGATCTACTCCTGGCTACTGCTTCACTGTTGCGCGACGACCTCGGGTCGCGGCCTGAGGACGCCAGTTACGGAGGTCGTCGTCCGTGAGTCCGTGCTCGCCCTGCTTCTGCTGGCGGTAACCGGCGAAGAAGTCCGCCGGGGAGTCGCTGTAGAGCAGGTCGAACTCGTTGTGCCACTGGCACAGCCACGGCTGGAGCTCCAGCAGGCCGGCGAGGAACGGGGGATCTCCTCGGTGGTCAGCGCGGTGTTGGTGGAATACGTGGCGAGGGCCTGCGCCTGCTCCCGGTGGTCCCAGCCGGCCCACGCCTCGTGCCCTCCAGTAGAACGGGCGGAGGGATGGAGGTCGTAGAGGGAGTAGACCTGCCAGTCCAACTCCTCTTGGAGTGCGGTCATGCGGGCACAGGTGGATTCCCAGGCCGCCTTGGCCTCACGGAGGACGGGCCACGCTCGGAAGCAGGGGTGGGCGCGTCTTCAGCTACAAAAGGGTGGGCCGCTACCTCGTCGGCTCAGAGTTCGCGGAGTTGGTGAAGCACGGCCTGGTGGGAACCGTGGGAACCAGCGTCGAGCAATTGCGGGACTTCGGCCTACAGCGTGCCCGCGAGGGTTACAGCGTCGTACTGGGGTTCGAGACGAGCGAGGAGACCCCAGAACGGGCCACACGCGCCCGCACCCGCAGCACGAAGAACAGACCGAAGGTGAACTCTTACACCCCGCCCGCTTCGCACCTGCCGTAGATCGACGGTCCCGGCTCACGGGCGCCTCTCCCAGGACGCGCCGTCGCCTCGCCCTCAGCCACGACCCGAACACCGGCCTTCTCGATATCGAGCGCGGCGCCCAGTGTGATGGAGAGCCGCGCGGCGATCCGCCGCGCAGCGGCCTTCCTCGGGCCCGCGCGGGCTGTCGCGTCCGGGGCCGATCGGACGCTTCCGTGGTGGTGAACGGCGATGGCGAGCCAGCGGGACGCGGGAGTCGACCCTACGGTGGTGGCGTGGCAGTGATCAACGGTTGGCGGCGAGGAGTGGGCGCCCCGGTCGGCACGCTGGACGTGCTGGGGCCGGTCGTGCTGTTCGTGCTGTCGGTCGTGGCCGCCTCCGTCATCCCGCACGAGCACCGGATCTTGTTCCGCCCGTCCGCCGTGGTGCTGGCGGCGGTCGGTTGTTTCGCGTTGCTCTGGCGTCATCGCCACCCGTTCGGCGTACTGGTCACCGCGATCGCCTGCGGGGTGGTCTTCCAGGTGCTCGGGGTTCGGGAGAGTCCCCTGGTGACGAGCCCGGTCATCGTGTCCGTCTACACCGTGGCCGTCCGCACCGACCGGCGGACCACCTGGATGGTGACGTCGGCCTCGGCCGTCCTGCTGGTCGGGGCGGCCATGATGTTCGGCCCCGGCTCATGGCTCGCCCCGGACAACGCGGCGATGCTCGCCTGGACCGCCCTGCCCGCCGCCGTGGGTGACGGGGTGCGCTCACGGCGGGCGTACGTGGCGGCCGTGGAGGAGAGGGCGGAGAACGCGGAGCGGACACGTGAGCAGGAGGCGCGGCAGCGGGTGGCGGCCGAGCGGGTCCGGATCGCGCGCGAGTTGCACGACGTGGTCGCCCACCACATCGCGTTGATCAACGCGCAGGCCGGTGTCGCCGTGCACCTGCTGGATCGGCGGCCGGAGCAGCTGGTCACCGCGCTGGAGGGCATCCGGGACACCAGCCGGTCCGCGCTGGAGGAACTCCGGGTGACCGTGGGGCTCCTGCGGCAGTCCGACGATCCCGAAGCGCCGCGGGATCCGATGCCGGGCCTGGCGCAGGTACCGGAGCTTCTGGCGTCCTTCGAGCGGGTCGGCCTGTCCGTCAGGCACACGCGGCACGGCACGGCCGAACTTCTGGCGCCGGCGGTGGACCTGGCCGCGTACCGCATCGTGCAGGAGGCCCTGACGAACGTGCGCAAGCACGCCGGCGCCGATCACGCCCGCCTGGACCTGCACTACCGGCCCCGATGGCTGACGATCACGGTCGAGGACGACGGGCGCGCCGCACCGCACGAGCCCCACCCCGGGACGGGCCACGGGCTCATCGGGATGCGCGAGCGCGCGGTCAGCGTCGGGGGAAAGCTGGAGGCCGTGGCGCGCCCCGGCGGGGGCTTCACCGTGACCGCCGAACTGCCGCTGAGGCCGGGCGCGGCGATCGTGGCGCCGATCGGGCGGGACGCCGAGGAGAGATGGGCATGACGATCCGCGTACTGCTCGCCGATGACCAGGCCCTGCTGCGGGGCACCTTCCGGATGCTGTTCGACTCCGCCGACGACATGGAGACCGTGGGCGAGGCGTCCAACGGCCGGGAGGCGGTGGAGCTGGCCAGGACGCAGCGACCGGACGTGATCCTGATGGACATCCGCATGCCTGAGTCGGACGGCCTCGTCGCCACGCGGCTGATCGGCGAGGACGAGGACCTCGCGGCGGTAAAGGTCCTGATCCTGACCACCTTCGAGGACGACGAGTACGTCGCGGAGGCGCTGCGGGCGGGCGCGAGCGGATTCCTCGGCAAGGGTGCCCGGCCCGAGGAGCTGCTCGACGCCGTCCGCACGGTCGCCGCGGGGGACGCGCTGCTCTCGCCCTCGGCGACCCAAGGGCTGATCAGGCGGTTCCTGGCGCAGCCGGAACCGTGCACGGCAGCCGTGCACGAACGGCTGGAATGCCTGACGCCGCGGGAACGCGACGTCCTGGGGCTGGTGGCGCTGGGTCTGTCGAACGACGAGATCGCCGAACGTCTGTTCGTCAGCCCGCTGACGGCGAAGACCCACGTCAACCGGGCCATGACCAAGCTCGCCGCCCGCGACCGGGCCCAGCTGGTGGTCATCGCCTACCAATACGGCCTGGTCAGCCCGGCCACCAAGGCGACGCGTCCGTCAGTGACCGGATGAACGCCGGCGCGGCTGCGGACCGCGTTCCGGCCCCGTCGTAGCCCGGCCTGCCGGATACCGCGGCCGTGGTACCCGGGAATCGCTGCACGGGGACGACGCGCGAGGGGCGGTCGCCGGGCGATGGTGAAGGTATGAACGGAGCTGTCGTAGCGGAGCACCCGCCGTACACCGGCCCCCGTCGACAGCGCGATCTCCTCCCGGCACGAAGGGAAGCAACCATGCTCACTTCCGCCCAGGACTGCCGCACCAACGGCGACCTGCTCCCAGGACACGTACTCGGCGTCACGGATCCCGACGAAACGAGCACGGTCCGCGCCCTCCCCGACTCCCGCGACGGAGATCACTGCCTCACGACCGCGCCGGCACACCTGTTCCTGCTCCGCAAGGCCCTGGCGCATGAATCCGGCCGGCAGCAGCCGTCGTGCCTGGCGGGCTCGTCCGGGTGCCGCCATGGCTCACGGCACCGGTGCCGCCGGCACGGTGCGGCCCGAAGCGGCCCGGCCACATCGCTCACGCTGTCCCAGTGGGTGAGCCGGGTCTCCTGCGTCGGATGAGCGACCGGGCGGTCCGGGCGGCAGGCCAGAAGCGCGCGCGAGCGCGCCGGGCTCACCGCGGATCGCGGCGGGCGGCGGACGGGGGAGGCGGGCGGCGAAGGCCGGTCCAAGGTCGTGTACACGACCAGGGACCGGCCTTCGCCCCAAGGGCCGCCGCCATGACCGCCGGTCCGGCCCGTCCGAGGGCGACCGGATACAGTGCGCGGGACGGCCGCCTGGTCAGGGAGGGGAAGCATGACCGCCACCGACAACACCCGACCCGCCGACAGCGAAGCGCGGGCGCCGCGGCCGAGCCGACTGCACCGGCTGATGCGCTACCTCCCCCTGATCGCCCCCGTCCTGCTGTGGGCCGTGCCCTGCTGGGTGCTCCTGTACACCGGCCAGCACTGGCCGGTGCCCGTCACGGCGGCCGGCACCGCCCTGTTCGTCCTCGGCCTCATCGGTATGCCGCTCGCCATGACGCGCGGCCACGGCCGGCGCCAGCGGGACCGGGCGGCGATCATCGGTGACACCCTGCTGGGCACGAGCTGGATCCTGTTCACCTGGTCCGCTCTGCTCGGCGTCCTCCTGCGGCTCGCCCTGACCGTGGCCGGCGTCGGCGGGAGCGAGGACCGGGCCCGGATCGTCACCTGGGTCGTCCTCGGTGTCAGTGCCGTGCTCCTGGCCTGGGGGTACGTCGAGGCCCGCCGTGTGCCACGCGTGCGCCGACTCGACGTGTGGCTCCCCCGACTGGGTGCCGGGCTGGACGGCACCCGTGTCGTCCTCATCACCGACACCCACTACGGCCCGCTTGATCGCGCCCGCTGGTCGGCGCGGGTGTGCGAGACGGTGAACAGCCTGGAAGCCGACCTGGTCTGCCACGCCGGCGACATCGCGGACGGCACGGCCGAACGCCGCCGCGCCCAGGCCCTCCCCCTCGGTACCGTGCGGGCCACGCGTGCCCGTGTGTACGTCACCGGCAACCACGAGTACTACAGCGAGGCCCAGGGCTGGGTCGACCTGATGGGCGAGCTGGGCTGGGAGCCGCTGCGCAACCGCCACCTGCTGCTCGAACGCGATGGCGACACCCTGGTGGTCGCCGGCGTGGACGACGTCACCGCCGAGTCCTCCGGTCTGGCCGGCCACCGCGCCCATCTCGACGGAGCCCTGAACGGCGCCGACCCGGACCTGCCCGTCCTGCTCCTGGCGCACCAGCCCAAGTTCGTCGACCGGGCGGCGGCCGCCGGCATCGACCTCCAGCTCTCCGGCCACACCCACGGCGGCCAGATCTGGCCCTTCCACCACCTGGTCCGCATCGACCAGCCGGCCCTCGCCGGTCTCAGCCGCCACGGCACCCGCACCCTCCTCTACACCAGCCGCGGCACCGGCTTCTGGGGCCCGCCGTTCCGCGTCTTCGCCCCCAGCGAGATCACCCTCCTCGTGCTCCGCTCCCCGCACCCGCCCACCTCGCCGTAGCACCGGGCGGGCCGACACATCCGCTTCAAGCTGTGAAAGCAAGGGGCAGGCGCGTCGAGGGGGGACCGTTGACCGTGGGGAGGCAGACGGAGTGGCCGCCGTGGGGAGGCGGTGTTCGGGTCACACGCTGAGGGCGATCGCCGCGGCGATGCCGCCCAGGCCGAGGGCGAAGGCGGCTTCCGCCCAGCCGCCGTCACCCCAGCGGAAGAGGCGGTCGGCAGCCAGTCGGCCCGGACCGGTGGCTGCGACAGCCAGGGCTACGACGGCGATGCAGACGCTGTACTCCACGCCGCCGCCCGTCTCCCACAGACCGTGGGCACTCGTCACCGTGACCATCGCGTTGATCATGACGCCGATCAGCGCGGCGGCCGCGAGCGGTGTCAGCAGGCCGAGGGCCAGGCCGAGGCCGCCGAGCAGCTCCGACAGGCTCCCGATCACCGCGAAGAGTTTCCCCGGGGTGTAGCCGAGGGCAGCGAACCCTTTGCCGGTCGCCGTCAGGCCCGGGCCGCCGAAGAGGCCGAAGACCTTCTGCGCGCCGTGCGCTGCCATCAGCAGGCCGAAGGTGAGCCGGATGAGCAGCAGCCCGCAGTCGGCGGCGGTCACCATGGGTCCGGTGCCCGGGTGCGTCACGGGTTCCGTGGCGCGGTCACGCGGTTTGAGGATGTGCGTGGTCAACATGGCTTGCTCCGGTTGGAACGCCGGGAACGGGCGTCTTCCCCAGCTCGGGCGAGTGCCGAGCGACCGGTGCGCCCCGCCCGTCCGGTTCGGGGTGGGCGGGGTCGTGCGTCCGGGCGGTGGTCCGCGGGCGCGGGCGGCCGGCGCCGGGTCAGTGGTCCCGGGGCTTCCGGTCATCACGATCGGTGGGATCGGGGCCCAGCCGCACGCAGCATTCCCCGGGCTC
This sequence comes from Streptomyces sp. NPDC100445, assembly GCF_044759735.1. Taxonomy (NCBI): domain Bacteria; kingdom Bacillati; phylum Actinomycetota; class Actinomycetes; order Kitasatosporales; family Streptomycetaceae; genus Streptomyces; species Streptomyces sp. NPDC100445. The sequence goes on from NZ_JBIVZV010000001.1 coordinate 1,184,583, forward strand.
GGGGCTCAGCACGGCTTGGATCCCGTTGACCTCCAGACCGGTGAGGAAGCCGCTGAGGAAGGCGTGGTTCATGCCGCACACCAGGTCGGGCGCCTTCGCGGCCAGTGGGTGGAACGGGCAGTTGCGCAGCCGGAGCCGGTCGGGGGCTTCCCGGACGGGCTCGTAACCGCACATCGCCGCACTGATCACCTGGGTGGTCACCGCCCTCGGTGGCTTCTACATGCTCAGCACCTGGATCCGGCGCGGCGGCATCCGCCAGCAGCGGTCCGGCACCAGCCGCCTGCCCGCACCCGTTCTGTTCGGGCACTTCGCCCTGGCCGCGATCGGACTGGTGGTCTGGATCGGCTATGTCGTCGCCGACAGGAGCGCCCTGGCCTGGACCTCGTTCGGTCTCCTCCTGCCGGTCGCCCTGCTGGGCTTCGTGATGCTGGCCCGCTGGATCCCCGTCCACCGCGACCGCGCCGGCGTCGCGGCACCGGCCGCCACGACGGCCCCGGGAGCCGATGAGAGCGTCCCCGCCGAACCTCATTTCCCGGTCGTGGTCGTCCTCGCCCACGGTCTGTTCGCCGTGGTCACCCTCGCCCTGGGCCTGCTCACCGCCCTCGGCATCGGCATCGGTTGAGGTGTCAGCTCCGTGAGCTTCGCGCCGTACGCCTCGGACGGCCGCGGCCGCGGCGCGCGTGGGGCCGGGGTGCGCGGGCGGGCCGGCCGGGGGCGGTCAGTCTTCGAGTTCCTGGCGCACGCGGCGTGAGGGGGTGAAGGCGTAGAGGTCGAGGATGCCGGGTGCCTCGGCGAGGCCGGGGCCGCCGTTCTCGACCCAGGTGGTGATGTCGGCGGCGGCGTCGGAGTCGTTGACCTGTCCGAGCCAGACCGGGCGCCCGCCGGCCTTGCGGCCCTCGGCGGACGGCTGGATGACGATGACGTTGGCGCGCTCGCAGGCGTCCAGGCAGTCGGTCCGCCGGACCATCGCGACTCCCGCCAGCCGGGTGCGCAGGTCGGTGAGCTGGGCCTCGTGGTCCAAGTGCGGCACCTTGGCCGGGGTGCCGCAGCAACAGCCGCGGCAGACGGTGACGGTGGGCCGGGCCGCCGCGGAGGCCGGGGTGCCTTTCTTGGCGCGGCGGCTCATCGCGAGACCTCCGCGGCGTGGTCCCAGGCGGCGTCACGCAGCAGACGCAGCCCGTTGAGGCCGACGATGACGGTCGAGCCTTCGTGGCCGAGGACACCGAGCGGCAGCGGGAGGTGGCCCGCCAGGTCCCAGACGACCAGGCCGGAGATGAACACCGCGGCGATCGCCAGGTTCTGCGCCATCAGGCGGCGCGCTGCCCGTGAGAGGGCGATGACCTTGGGAACAGTGCCGAGTTCGTCGCGGACGACGACCGCGTCGGCGGTCTCCAGGGCGAGGTCGGAACCGGCGCGGCCCATGGCGATGCCGGTATGGGCGGTGGCCAGGGCGGGAGCGTCGTTGACCCCGTCGCCCAGGACGAGGGCCCTGCGGCCGCCGGCCTGAAGGCGCCGTACGGCTTCGACCTTGTCCTGGGGCAGGAGACCGGCGTGGACGTCGTCGCCGGTGATGCCGACCTCGGCGGCGAGACGGGCGGCGGCGCGGGGGTTGTCGCCGGTCACCAGCATCGGGGTGGCGCCGGTCAGCGTGGTCAGGGCGGCGACGGTCACGGCGGCATCGGCACGCAGCCGGTCGGCGACGCCCAGGACCCCGACGGGCACGCTGTCGCGCAGCACCAGGACGGCCGTGCGGCCTCCCTCCTCGAGGTCGGCGGCGACCTTGCCGGCGCGGGTCGAGCCGGTGTCTTCGCGGCCGTCGAGGAGGCGGGTGGGCGCCCCGACCGTCACCGTGCGGCCGTCGACGGTGGCGGTGGCCCCGACACCGGGAGTGGAGGTGAAGTCCCGCGTGTCGGCGATGGCCAGACCGCGGGCGCGGGCGGCGTCGACGACGGCGCGGGCCAGCGGATGCTCGCTGGGGTGTTCCGCGGCGGCCGCCAACGCGAGCAGGGCGTCCTCGGTCAGTCCGGAGCCGGACAGCGGGCGGATGTCGGTGACGCGCGGGGTGCCCTCGGTGAGGGTGCCGGTCTTGTCCAGGACGACGGCGTCGACCTGCCCGAGTCGTTCCATGACCATGGCGGACTTCACCAGGACGCCATGGCGGCCGGCGTTGGCGATCGCCGACAGCAGCGGCGGCATCGTCGCCAGGACCACCGCGCAGGGCGAGGCCACGATCATGAAGGTCATCGCACGCAGCAGCGAGCCGGTCAGGTCCGCGCCGGACGCGAGGGGGACGAGGAAGACCGCCAGGGAGACCAGGACCATGCCCAGGCTGTAGCGCTGCTCGACCTTCTCGATGAACAGCTGGGTGGGCGCCTTGGTCCGGGAGGCCTCGTCGACCATCGCCACGATGCGGGCGATCACCGACTCCGAGGCGTCCCGCTCGACCTTCACCCGCAGAGCCCCGGTGCCGTTGAGCGTACCGGCGAAGACCTCGTCCCCGGTCTGCTTCGCAACCGGCAGCGGCTCCCCGGTGATCGTGGCCTGGTCGACCTCGCCGGCGCCCTCCAGCACGCGGCCGTCCGCTCCGACCCGTTCACCGGGCCGGACCAGGATGGTGTCCCCGACCACCAGGTCCCGCGTCTCCACCGTCGACTCGCTCCCGTCGTCGGCCAGACGGGTGGCCGTGGTGGGGGCGAGGTCGAGCAGACCGCGTACCGCGTCCTGGGTGCGGGCGGTCGCCAGGGCCTCCAGCGCGCCGGAGGTGGCGAAGATGACGATCAGCAGGGCGCCGTCCATCACCTGACCGATCGTGGCCGCGCCGATCGCGGCCACGATCATCAACAGATCCACATCCAGGGTCTTCTCCCGCAGCGCCGTCAGCCCCGCCCGGGCCGGCTCCCACCCGCCGGTGACGTAGGCGGCGGCGTACAGCGGGCCCCACGCCCAGGCGGGCACGCCGGTCAGCTGGAGCGGCAGTGCGAGCAGGAACAGCACCAGCGCCGCGGCGGCCCAGCGCGCCTCGGCCAGGGCGAACACCCGCGTACGGTGCCCCGGTGCCTGACCCGAGGCGGTCGGAGCTGCCCGTCCGGGCCGCTGGAGCAGGTCAGCAGGCATGACAAGACAACCCTTCGGGGCGGAAGGCGGCGACACGTCCACCATACAGGAATACCTGAACACATCTTCATATGTGGTCGGTAGGATGGGCGTCATGGGTCACGGAGCCGACGACAGCAACCGCGTCACCCCACGCGAGCGCCTGGACGCCGCGGGGGCCACCGACGTGGCCGCCACCCTCCAGGCCCTGGCAACCCCTTCGCGGCTGTACATCCTGGCCCGTCTCCAGGAAGGTCCCTGTGCGGTCGGCGACCTCGCCGAGGCCGTGGGCATGGAAGCCTCGGCCTGCTCCCACCAGTTGCGCCTGCTCCGCAATCTCGGCCTCGTCACCGGGGAACGCCGCGGCCGGTCGATCGTCTACGCCCTCTACGACAACCACGTCGCCGAGCTCCTCGAACAAGCCCTCTTCCACGTCGAGCACCTGCGGCTCGGCCTGCGCGACACTCCTGCGGCCGAAACGCCGCCGGCCGTGGCCCCGCGCTAGATACCGGCACCCGTCCCCGTACGCCCTCGGCGCCGGCTGCCGCGACGGCGCCCGGCACCGGAGGCGTACCGGCCCGGCCGCCGCCGACCCGGCCGGGCAGCCCGGCCGTAAATCGCTTGCCCTGCGCGCGGGTCGACGCTGCACTGTGGCCAGACACCAGCAGTCGTGGTGCCGGTATCCCGAGGAGGCAGCAGCGGTGGAGATCCGACCCACGACCGACGAGGACCTCGATGTCTTCGTCGACACGGTGCATGCCGCGTTCGGGCGCTTCCCGGAAACCCCCGTCGAGGGCGGCGGACTCTGGTGGTCGGCGCTCGAGATGGAGCGCGGCATGCTCGCCCTGGCGGCGGACGGGCGGCCCGTCGGCACCGCCGCCGCGCACTCCTTCGAGCTCACCCTGCCCGGCGGGGTCGTCGTCCCGGCCGCCGGGGTGACCGCCGTCGGCGTCCTGCCCTCCCACCGGCGCCGGGGCGTGGTCAGCGCGATGATGCTCCATCAGCTCGCCGAGCTGCGGGCCCGCGGGGAGTTCCTCTCCGTGCTGCTGGCTTCCGAGGCGCCGATCTACGGCAGGTTCGGTTACGGGCCGGCGACCTTCACGACGCGGCTGAAGGTGCCCCGCCACCGGGCCGCCCTCGCCGTTCCCCGGGCGCGCGGAGCGGCCCCCGCACCGGCGGCCGGCCCGGACCACAGCCCGGTCGAGGTACTGCGTCGGTCCGAGTGCGGCGACCTCCTGGAGGAGGTCTACGACCGGTACCGCCGCGTCCAGCCCGGCGCGCTGTCCCGGCCGCACCGCTGGTGGGCCCTGCGCGCGGGGCAGCCCCCGGTCTCACCGGCGCCGCGCTACGTCGCTGTCCACCGGGACGTCCACGGCGTCCCGGACGGGTACGCCAGCTACTCGATCGACTCCGGCACCCTGACCGTCGACGAGACCATCGCGACCGACGACGCCGTCTTCACGGCCCTGGCCCGGTTCGTTCTGGGACACGACCTGGTCTCGCACGTCGTGTTCAAGCACGTCCCGCCCGATCACCCGCTCCCCTGGCAGTTCGCGGACCTGCGCGCCGGTGAGGTGAGCGGCCGCACCGACTGGCTGTGGGTACGGCTGCTGGACGTTCCGCGGGCGCTGACCGCGCGCGGCTGGTTCACGGACGGCGAGCTCGTCCTCGACGTCGACGACCCGTTCCTCGGCCGGCGCGACCGCTACCTGCTGACCGTCCGGGACGGCAGGGCCGACTGCGTCCCGACGGACCGGCAGCCCGACCTGTCCCTGGACATCAGCGACCTGGGCTCCGTCTACCTCGGCGGCACCACCCCGAGCACGCTCGTGCGGGCCGGCCACATCCGGGCCCACCACTCGGGCGCAGCCGCCCTGGCCGACGCGCTCTTCCGCGGCGAGCGCTCCCCGCACTGCCTGCACTGGTTCTGACCGCGCCCGCGGGCCCGGCACGCCCCGCACAGGTCTCGTTCGCCGGCCGCCGGTTCGACGGCGTACTCGCTCACGTGCGGCGGGAGTCGGGCGTCATGCGGGCGGCCGGGCGAGTCTGGCGGCCACGGCGTCGAGGACCCAGTCCAGGCCGGTCGCGAACGACGCCTCCGCGTCCACGTCCGTGCCGTCGTACACCGCCTTGGCCAGCGCCGGGAAGCGGCCCGTGGCCAGCATCCTCGTCACGTGCGGGCCGGAGGCGCGCTGCCAGTCGCGCTTGGACAGGCCGGTGGCGCGCTCCGCCCGCAGGTTCGCGATCTCGCGCCTGATCGCGCCGATCAAGTAGGCGCTGACGGTCTCCACGGCGCGCATCACGGTGTCGACGTCGGCGAGGCCGTCGAGGGCGGCCAGCTTGGCCTCGGTCACGGCGAGACCGTTCGGGCCCAGGGTCGGGCGGCCGCCGAGCAGGTCGGCCAGCCATTCGTGACGGAGAGCGGCCCGCCTGGTGCGGTGGGCGAGGACGCGCAGCGCCTCCCGCCAGTCACCGGACTGCTCCTCGGGGAGGATCTCGACCTGGACCTCGTCCACCATGAGGTCGAACAGTTCCTCCTTGGTGGCGATGTATCCGTACAGCCGCATCGGGCCGGCGTTCAGCCGGGCGGCGACCTTGCGCAACGACACCGCTTCCAGCCCACCTTCGTCCGCCAGCGCGACGGCGGCGGCGACGATCCGCTCCCGGTCGAGCGGCACGGGGCGAGTCGGCGGCTCGGGCCGGTCCCACACAGTCATGGTCGTATCGTACTGTTGCGATGCGTTGTATCAGCGCAATACACTGTATCGACATGAGACATCGCATAGCGGTGGTCGGAGGCGGTCCCGGCGGCCTCGCCTTCGCCCGCGTCTTACATCGCCACGGCCACCACGTCACCGTGCTGGAACGCGATCCCGCACCCGACGCCCGCCCTCCGGGCGGCACGCTGGACCTGCACGAAGGCCTGGGTCAGCTCGCACTCGACAAGGCCGGGCTGCTGGCGGAGTTCCAGGCGCTGTCCCGCCCCGAGGGACAGGCCATGCGCATCCTCGACCCGGACGGGACCGTGCTGCGCGACTGGCGGCCCCGTCCGGACGACCGGGCCAATCCCGAGATCGACCGCGGGCAACTGCGTGACCTGCTGCTCGGCCCGCTCGACGTCCGGTGGGGGCGGGAAGTGACGCAGGTGGTGCCGAGGACCCGCGCCGGCGTACTCGTCCACTTCGCGGACGGACGAGAGGAGACGTTCGACCTCGTGGTCGGCGCGGACGGCGCCTGGTCCCGGACGCGCCGGGCGGTCTCGCCGGTGACGCCGCACTACACCGGCGTCACCACGGTCGAGACCTCCCTGGACGACGTCGACACCCGCCACCCCGACCTCGCCCGGCTGATCGGCGACGGCTCCTTGGCCGTGTACGGCGTGAACCGGAAACTCGTCGCCCAACGCAACAGCGGCGGGCACGTCAAGGTGTACGCCCAGTTCCGCGCGCCGCTGGACTGGCAGGCAGCCCTCGACCCGGCCGACGCCGAGGCCGTGCGAGCGGGCCTGCTGACCCTCTTCGACGGCTGGGCCGCTCCCGTCCTCGACCTCCTCCACCACGGCACCGCCTTCGTACACCGCCCCCTCTACGTCCTGCCCGTCTCCCACACCTGGCCCCACGTCTCCGGGGTGACGCTGCTGGGCGACGCCGCCCACCTGATGCCGCCCTTGGGGGCGGGCGCGAACCTCGCGTTGCTGGAAGGCGCCGAACTCGCCGAGGCCGTCGCCACCGGGCCCGAGGATCTGCACGAGGCCGTCCGCGCCTTCGAGGAACGGATGTGGGCACGGGCCGGCAGATGGGCGGAGATCACGACAGCCGGCCTGGAGCGCCTCGTCGGCCCGAACCCCGCCGAAGCCCTCGCCCACTTCGACCGCGTCCAGCCATCCTGACCGCTACGCGGGGGGCGGGGCCGCTGTCCCCTCACTGTTTACGGGGGACAAGTCCGGGCATACGCGAATTGTCCGGGAAACCCGGGTGCACGAATGATCACGCCAGGAGGCGCGTCTGCCATGTCGGCGGGTGAGAAGGCCAGGGCCAAGGTCGAGCAGGCCAAGGGGAAGTTCAAGAGGGCAACGGGACGAGCCGTTGTCGATGATCCGATGGTCGTCAAGGGCCAGGCGGAGAAGTCCAAGGGCGACGCACGCCAGGCGAAGGAAAAAATCAAGGACATGTTCAAGCGCTGACCTCTGGCGCCGCTGATGAGTGCGGGTTCCTCACCCCCTGACTCAGGGGGTGAGGAACCCGTCCTCTTCTTGCCCGTCGTCGACCTGGCCCGGTCGAGGATCTCGCCGCGGGGGCGCCGGGCCGCACCGTCGACCACGTGATCTCGACGCGCCCCACCCGCTCCCGGATGGTCATGGCCTCCCCCCGACCATGAGGTCCACTCCGACCATGTCCGCCAGCACGACCGGGCGTTGCATCGCCAGCTGGGCCATGATCCCCGCGGCGCCGGCCAGGAGCGCCGGATTGCTCGAAAGCGATCCGGCGCTCCTTCGCCTCCGAAGGGCGGTACCGGGCGTCGGCGAGGAGGGCCACCGTGCGCGGCTCAGGCGACGGTGACGGTGTAGGTGATCCGCTCCGGGGCCCGGGAGGGGGCTGGTCGGGGTGGCGGAGGGCTCCGCGGCCGACGCCGGCGGCACGGTGGAGGTGTTGCCCCGGCAGGTGGTGAACGTGCGGTGCGGCAGCGTGAACCGGGTGGTTCCCCTGCCCTTCGCCTCGAAGGTGAAGGTGAGTCGGCCGCCGGCACCGGCCGCCGGCTCGTCGCCGGTCTCCGACGCGTAGTGCCGGCCTCGGCTGACCAGCACCGCGCTGTCGGGCCGGGGGCCGACCAGGTACCAGTACTCGCGGGTGGAGGCGTTCTGGTCGACGGTGAGCGTGAAGCGTTCGCCCGGCGCGGCCGTGATGCCGGTGTCCCGCACCGGGTGGCTCGTCGGGCGGCTGGCGGTGCCCGGGCCGCGACCCGTGGCGAGAGCGAGGAGCGAGGAGCGAGGCCGCCGCGATCGCCGTACCGCCCCCGCGCCCGGCCGGCAACGCCAGGCGGGACGGGGGGTCGAGCGGGGAGGAGGAGAGCGGCCCCGGCGTGTTCCTCAGCAGCGCGACCGGGCCGAGGTCCGCCCGTCCCGCCCTGTCCTGCCCGTCTCGACCTGGCAGCCGTCCGAGCCCACCGTGTCTCCCCCGTACGTGTTCGTCGTCGCCTCGGCTCAGCCGCCGCTCTTGCGCCTGAACGACCGCTGGCTGGCGGCCGGGCCGTGCGCCGCGCGCACCTTGGAGGCGTCGGGGTTGGCGGCCACGTCGGCGGCGTCCGCCTGGGCGCCGCGCTTGCGCGCCAGGGCCTCGCGGAACTTGCGCTTGAGGTCGTAGTTGCCGTCGCTGTCCGGCGTCAGAGAGGACGTCTCCGGGTCAGCCGGCTCCGAACCTTCCGTGGATACGGGCTCTGCGGTCATGGTGACCTCCTGGGTTCGGGGATGGGCAAGCACAGCTTGTCATGCCGGGCGGGGTGCGGGGCACCGGGCGGCACGGGACCGGGGGTTGCCGCCGCCGCGGCCAGGGCGACGGTGCTCAGCCGTTGCGGCGCATCAGGGCTGCCTTGCGGGCCTCGGCGAGCTTGCGGGCCTCCCCGGCCTTGCGCGACTTGCCACCGGCGCCGCGGGAGGCGTCCTTGCTGGTGCCGAGGCCGCGGAAGGGAGCGTTGGTGTTCTTGGGCCGGGGGACGGCGGGCCCGCCGTCGAGCGGCGTACCGGAGGGGGCTTTGGCGCCGGTGATCCGGCTCAGCTCCGCCTCGCCCGAGCGGACCTTGGTGACGGTCGCCTCGACGCCGGCCTCGGCCATGATCCGGCTCGTCTCCCGGCGCTGGCCCGACAGGACGAGGGTGACCACGCTGCCGGACTCGCCGGCGCGGGCGGTACGGCCCGCCCGGTGCACGTAGTCCTTGGGGTCGGTGGGCGGGTCGACGTTGACCACGAGGTCGAGGTCGTCGATGTGCAGGCCGCGCGCCGCGACGTTGGTCGCCACCAGAACGCTGAGCCGGCCGTCCTTGAACTGTGCCAGGGTCCGGGTGCGCTGCGGCTGGGACTTGCCGCTGTGCAGGGCCCCGGCGTGCACCCCGCTGGCCCGCAGATGCCGGGTGAGCTGGTCGACGGCGTGCTTGGTGTCGAGGAACAGCAGGACGCGGCCGTCGCGGGCGGCGATCTCCGTGGTGACGGCGTAGCGGTCGGGGCCGTGGACGACCAGGACGTGGTGCCGCATCGTCGTGACCGTGCCCGCGGACGGGTCGACCGAGTGGACGACGGGGTCGCGGAGGTAGCGCTGGACCAGCTGGTCGACGTCGCCGTCCAGGGTGGCCGAGAACAGCATGCGCTGACCGTCGGGGCGCACCTGGTCGAGGAGGTCGACGACCTGCGGCAGGAACCCCAGGTCGCACATCTGGTCGGCCTCGTCGAGCACGGTGATCCGTACCCTTCCCAGGTGGCAGGCCTTGCGCTCGATCAGGTCGTGCAGGCGTCCGGGGGTGGCGACGAGCACCTCGGCTCCCTGGCGCAGCTCGGCGATCTGCCGGCCGATCGAGATGCCGCCGACGACCGCGGCCATCCGCAGCCGCAGCGCCTCGGCGTACGGCTCCAGCGCCTGGGTGACCTGCTGGGCCAGCTCCCGGGTGGGTACCAGGATCAGGGCCAGGGGCTGCTTGGGTTCGGCGCGCCGCCCCACGGTACGGGTCAGCAGCGGCAGGCCGAAGGCGAGCGTCTTGCCCGAGCCGGTACGTCCGCGGCCCAGGACGTCGCGTCCCGCCAGGGCGTCGGGCAGGGTGGCGGCCTGGATCGGGAAGGGTTCGCGCACTCCGAGGTCGGTCAGTGTCCGCAGCACCGCCGCCGGCAGGTCCAGATCGGCGAAGGAGACGGCCGGGACCGGGTCCGGGGTGGTGGTCTCGCGCCGGCCGGAGCCGCCGTGAGCGATGCCGGAATCGTGGGGGTTCTTCATGACAAGCCTTCCGCAGGGGAACGTACCGAGGAAGGCCCGGCAGGAGTGAGTGGCCCGTGCGCGGACGGAACCGGACGAGCAGGATCGCCCACCGCGACGACCACGCAAACACGCAAGTATGGCACACGACGTGCCTCCACACCGTGAGGCCGATCACCTCCCCCGCCGCGAGGGTCCGGCGGGACGCGTACGCACCGAACGCGGGGCCGTTTTCAGGTGACCGCCTGTACGGGGAGGCGGGTGAGGGTGTGGTCGGGGCGGGGGATCTCGCCGAAGTCCTCGTCGAGGGGTTCGACGGGGAGGCCGTGGATGACGGCTTCGAGCCGGGGCGGCAGGCAGGGGCGGCGGCCCTGCCAGCACCGGCTGATCAGATCGTGGCGTACACCCTCGGGAAGCAGGGGGGCGTGCGGGGTCGCGGTGCGTGCCGGGCGGGGCGGGACGGGCGAGCAGTCGTTCAGCTGGGCGCGCCAGTAGGCGGCGGTTCGGTGTTCGGAGCGTTGCTGGTGCAGGAGGAAGAGGCAGAAGGCGGCGGTGCGGCTGCCCGCGCCGGCGGCGAACTCGAACCAGAACTGGGCGGGTTCGCGGTATCCGGCGAGGTGGAGGAGGGCGGCGAAGACCAGGGCGCCTTCGGGTTCGATCGGGTCGGAGTCGAGCAGGCGGGTGAGGCTGGGCCGGGCTTGGGGCGCGTCGACTATGAGGCTGACGGCCAGGTCCAGGTCGTGCTGGGCCTGTTCGTGGACGGTCGGGTAGCGGGAGGGCACACGGGTCGTGCCGGTCCGTTCGCTGTCGCGCTCGGCGAGGGCGGAGACGCGGCGCAGGGCGGCCTCGGTGTCGTAGTCGCGGTAGGTCTCGGTGAGCGCTTCGGCGGCTTCGAGGGCGGTCTGGATGTCGGTGGCGGGTCCGTGTTGGGTGCGGGCCACTAGTTCTCCGTATCCTTGTCCTGGTAAGGGATGTGCAGTTGCCTGGCGAGGGAACGCCGGGCGTGTCGGATGTGGGAGCGAACGGTGGCGACGTCGATCCCGAGGTAGTCGGCGACCTCCGGTTCCTCCATACCGAGCAGGAAGCGCAGCATGGTGACGTCGTACTGCCGTTCGGGGAGCGTGGAGATGGCGGCGTAGAGGCCGATCTCCTGGGAGATGACGCGCAGTTCGTCGCGCATCTCGTGCAGCAGCAGCTTCTGGACCGCGGTGAGGTAGGCGGCGTCGCCGACCTGTGGCGGCAGGCCGCGTTCGGTGAGCCAGCGGTGCACCTCCTCCTTCAGGACCGTCCAGGCGTAGCGCGGGACCGACTCCTGTGCGAGGGCGTGGGGCCACGCGTTGCGTAACCGGAGGCAGGCGGCGTCCACGACCGTCTCGGCGGCCGGGCGGCTGCCGACCTGGGTGTGGGCGAAACGCATCCACAGCTTGCGGTGGTAGGCGTGGAAGGCGTCGAAGGTCAACGCCAGCCGTCCGGTGCGGGCGGTCGGGGGTTCGGAATGGTGCCCGCGGGAGCCGTCCAGGGGAGGGTGCATCACGCCTCACCCTCACGGGTGGCGGCGTCGAGAGCGGAGGAGGTCGCGGTCGCGGCAGAGGCGGTCTGCTGACGGAGGTGGTGCGCCCCGGTGCGCACGGCCACGGCGAGCAGGTGCCGGCCGGCCCGTCGGAGGTCGGGGATGAAGATCCGGGCGGCGGCCCCCCAGAGCACCACGGTGACCAGATCGATGTCCACTGGCGTCCTTGTTCACTGGGCACCGCGCCGCTCCACATCGAGGCGGCGTCGGTGTGGGAAATCGGCTCTCCCACTCATCAGCCAACCGGAATGAGCCCCCTCTTGTGCAAGACATCATCCGATTTTCTGCACAGACGGCGACATCGTGGTTACCCACCCGTATTCTCCAGCGGCCTTTCGAACACATATTTCGGACTTCCTCGGGATGAGGGTGCGCACCCCGACGCTGGCCGGTCCCTCGGTTGTCCCGGGAACGGGTCGGGAGGGAAGCTCGGGGTGACGGCGGGGTGGCGCATCGTGGCGATCCACGCCGCCGCGAGTCATCCGGGGTTCGACGATGGGGGCGGGCATGGACAACGGCAGCACGGTGGACGAGAACCACGACGTGATCGACCTGGAACTGGACCGCCCGCATTCGGCGCGCATCTACGACTACTTCCTCGGCGGCGTCACCAACTTCCCCGCCGACCGGGAAGCGGCGGCCCGGGCCATCGGGGCCTTCCCCTCCGCCCTGATCGCCGCGCGCAGCAACCGCGCCTTCATGCGCCGCTCCACCCGCTTCCTCGCCCAGCGGGGCATCGACCAGTTCCTGGACATCGGCACCGGCATCCCGACCTCCCCCAACCTGCACGAGGTGGCGCAGAGCGTCCTCCCCGGGGCCCGCGTCGTCTACACCGACAACGATCCCATCGTGCTGACCCACGCCCGGGCCCTGCTGCACAGCCACCCCGACGGTGCCACCGCCTACATGGCGGCCGACGTCACCGATCCCGCGGCCCTGCTGGCCCACCCCGTCCTGCGCTCCACGCTGGACCTCGGCCGACCGATCGCCCTGAGCCTCAACGCCCTGCTGCACTTCGTCACCGACGACCACCACGACGCGCACGCCATCGTGGAACACCTCAAGGCCGCCCTGCCCTCGGGCAGTGTCCTCGTCGTCAGTCACGCCACACCCGACTTCGACCACGAGGCCATCGCCCGGCTCACCGCGATCTACCAGGCGGCGGGAACCCCGCTACAGACCCGTACGCGCGAGGAGATCACCGGGTTCTTCACCGGCTGGGACCTCCTCGATCCCGGCCTCCAGCCGGTCCTGCGCTGGCGCCCCGACCCGGACGAGACCCACCACACCCTCACCGACGCCGAAGCCGCCTGCTACGCCGGCATCGCCCGCAAGCCCTGACCGCCGCCGGGTCGTCGGCTCCGGTGGCGCGGAGAGGGGCGGCGGCCGCCGGCACCGTGGGGGCCGCCGCCCGGACATGGCGGAAAGCAGCGCCTGTTCCCGGGGGTTCACCGGCGGCCGGTACGCTCCGGCGGGGCCGGCCCGGAAGCGGGGCGCGGTCCCCGGCCGGGCGCTGTCCGTGCCGTCGCGCGGTTGCTACAGCGGTACGACGTCGACGGCCTGCCGGCCCTCGGGTGCCGCCTTCACCTCGAACCGGACCTTCTGGTTCTCGGCGAGGGACTTGAAGCCGTCGGTCACGCGTATCTCGCTGTAGTGGACGGGCAGTTCCGCGCCACCCTCGTCGGGGATGATGAGGCCGAACCCCTTCGCGTCGTCGAACCACTTCACCGTGCCGGTAGCCATGTCCCCTCCAGCAAGCGCCCGTCGGACCGCCGGTACCGGGCGGCCCGACGGCGTGGCGCTCATGCCCGTCACCGTACGACGCCGAAACCTCCTCCCCCGCGCCCGGCGCACGGATCAGGACACCGCGACGCCCTCCGGCGGGGCACCGTGGCGGAGTGCGACCGGGAGCGGCGGGTACGGGGTGGGGGGATACCGGGGGCGGGCGGCCCGGCACGCGCGGCGGAGGGTGCCGCACCGGGGCGCCGGCCGGGGCTGCCCGACGAGCGGAAGTGGGAGTATCGCGTCATGGACGATGCGGACGGCCGCACGGCCCGGTGGTGGGCGGCGCTGCGCCGGACGCCGGTGGCCGTGTGGAACGACGATGTCACGGACTGGGCCGCCGCCCTGACGTACTACGCGGTGCTGGCCCTGTTCCCCCTGCTGCTGGTGGTCCTGTCGATCCTGGGGCTGACCGTGCCCACGGCCAAGCCGGAGGTCATCGACCGCATGGCGCAGGCCGCGCCGCTCGCCTCCCGCGATCTGCTGCGCAGCACCCTGCGGGAGATGGCCGGGCAGTCGTCGGCGGCGTGGACCCTGGTCTTCCTCGGCGGGGCGGGAGCCCTGTGGTCAGGGTCCAGCTATCTGAGCGTCTTCCGCCGGGCGCTGCACTCCATACACCGGACCAGCGCGCACCGGCCGGTCTGGCGCACCGCTCCGCGCATCATCGTCACGGCCCTCGTCCTGATCTTCCTGCTGCTCACGTCGACCCTCGCGCTGCTGCTCACCGGTGGCCTGGCCAGGCGTCTGGGCCGGGCGCTGAATCTGGGGACCGTGCCGCAGGCCGCCTGGGACACCCTGCGGTGGCCGGTCGTGGCCGCGGTCGCCGTCGCCCTGGTGCTCGTCCTGTACCGCTCCGGTCCGGCGGTCTCCCGCCCGGTGCGCAGGATGGCCCCCGGCGGCGCCCTGGCGGTGGCGCTCCTGCTGGCCGTCTCCCTCGGGTTCGCCGTCTACACCGCCCATGTCGGCACCTACCACCGCCTGTACGGGTCGCTCGCGGGCGTCGTGGTCTTCCTGATCTGGCTGTGGCTGTCCAACCTGGCGCTCCTGGTCGGCGCTCAGCTCAACGCGGAGCTGGCGAGACCCGCGCGGGTGACGGCCGCCGGTCCCGCGGTGGCCGCGGCCGACCACCCGTAGGGGCGCCCCGCGCCGGGGCGGTGGCACGGACACGGAAGGGCTCCCGCGGGCGTTCGGCCCGCGGGAGCCCTCTGTGTGCCTGCCGTGAAGGGTGAGAAGACGATCACGAGCAGGACATCCGGGTGGTCAAGGCGTCAGGGCTGGAGCAGGAGGCTGTCGCCGCGCTCCTTGGCGGCGGCGTGGCGCCGGGCCACGTCCTGCCAGTTGACGACCTGCCACATGGCCTCGATGAAGTCGACCTTCTGGTTCTTGTACTGGAGGTAGAAGGCGTGCTCCCAGGCGTCGAAGACCAGGACCGGCACGGAACCCTGGCCGACGTTGCCCTGGTGGTCGTAGACCTGCTCCACGATCAGCCGGCCGCTGAGCGGCTCGTAGGCGAGGACGCCCCAGCCGGAGCCCTGGGTGGTGGCGGCGGCCTTGGTCAGCTGCGCCTTGAAGCCGGCGAAGGAACCGAAGGACTCGGTGATGGCGTCGGCCAGGTCACCCACGCCGTCCTGGGCGAGGGGCTCGCCGCCGCCGTCCTTCGGGCCGGTCATGTTCTGCCAGTAGATGCTGTGCAGGATGTGGCCGGAGAGGTGGAAGGCCAGGCTCTTCTCCAGGCCGTTGATCGAGCCCCACGACTCCTTCTCCCGTGCCTCGGCGAGCTGCTCCAGGGTGTCGTTGGCACCCTTCACGTACGCCGCGTGGTGCTTGTCGTGGTGCAGCTCGATGATCTCCGGGCTGATGACCGGGGCGAGCGCCGAGTAGTCGTACGGGAGTTCCGGGAGCGTGTAAAGCGCCATGTCCAACGTCCTCCGACGTTATTGCGAGTCATGTGCAAGTGCACGTTAGCAGCAGAAGTGTCAGGGCGCGATCATGTGGGGTGCGCGGGGGCCGTCACGGAACGCGCCGAAGACACTGAGCGCGTCAGGGGTTCGCGCCCCAGGCAGGCCGTACACGCCTCTGACGTGCGGGTATGCTCACGGCATGTCCACGGCAGCGTCCCCTCCCCCGCCCCCGGCCGCACGGGAGCCCGGTGTCGCCAGTACGAGGACGCTCGCCGCGGACGACGGGAGCCCCGCGCGGTTCCTGACCGCCGGTCGGGCTCGGACGCCCGGCCGCGTCGGTCACCGCCCGTCGGCAACCGCCACCGGCCGGAGCACACGCACCGTCTCCACCCACCCTCGTGCCACCCCGGCGGTGATCACCTCATGAGTCCCGAGCCGACCGACAGCAGCGAGAAGGACACCGTGACCACCCACGTCTACGAGAAGGACGGTGCGGAGATCTACCGCCGGTCCTTCGCCACCATCCGCGCCGAGGCGGACCTCGCCGGACTGCCCGCCGACGTCAGCCAGGTAGCGGTCCGCATGATCCACGCCTGCGGAATGGTCGACCTCGTGAAGGACCTGGCCCACACGCCCGCCGTGGTGGCCCGCGCCCGCGAGGCCCTGCGCGCCGGCGCCCCGATCCTCTGCGACGTCCAGATGGTGGCCAGCGGCGTGACCCGCAAACGGCTGCCCGCCGGCAACGACGTGCTCTGCACCCTGTCCGACCCGGCCGTCCCCGAGCTGGCCACGGAACTGGGCACCACGCGCAGCGCCGCCGCGCTGGAACTGTGGCGGGACCGGCTGGAGGGCGCGGTCGTCGCCGTCGGCAACGCACCCACCGCCCTCTTCCGGCTCCTGGAGATGATCGAGGAAGGCGCTCCCCGACCGGCCGCCGTCATCGGCGTCCCCGTCGGCTTCGTCGGCGCCGCCGAGTCCAAGGACGCCTTGGCCGCACACCCCTCCGGCCTGGAACACCTGGTGATACGCGGCCGCCGGGGCGGCAGCGCCATCGCCGCCGCAGCGATCAACGCCATCGCCAGCGAGGAAGAGTGAGCGGCGACCCGTACCGGGCCGGCCCCGGCCGGTGATCCGTCCCCGAGGCCCGGGCCCCGCGGGCCGTCGGGGACATCGCCCGGCAGGGAAGGACGGTCCACCGCCCCTCGGCTCGGGCGCCGCGAGGAAAGGCCCGGCCGCTTCGGGACACGGGTGGTCTTCCCGGTGACGCCCAGGACCACGGACCACGCCTCCCGCACGCACGCGCGAGCCCCGGGCGGGCCGCGCCCCGCGGGACACCTGGGACCCAGCCGGACCGCCGCAGGACGAGCAGGGGAACATGGTGGTGGCGGGCCGTCCTTCACGGCACCCCGGATCAGCAGGTGCCTGGGACTCCGTCATGAGGAGCAGTGAGGGTCGAGACGTGGACGGGACGAGCGGTGCGGGCGCGGCGGAGTCCGGCCGGGCGACGGGCGGCCGCCGGGCCCAGCTGGAGCACACGGGGCTGCGGCACGGCTGGACCACGGGGGCCTGCGCGACGGCGGCCACGACGGCCGCGTACACCGCCCTGCTGACCGGCGAGTTCCCCGACCCGGTGACCATCACGCTGCCCAAGGGCCAGACCCCGTCCTTCGCGCTGGCCGCCGAGGAGCTGACCGGGGATTCCGCCATGGCGGGGATCGTGAAGGACGCGGGGGACGACCCGGACGTCACGCACGGCGCTCTCGTCCGGGCGACGGTCCGCCGGCTGCCCGCCGGCAGCGGAGTCGTCTTCCGGGCGGGTCCCGGCGTGGGGACGGTCACCCGGCCCGGCCTTCCGCTGCCCGTCGGTGAGCCGGCCGTCAACCCCGTGCCCCGCCGGATGATGAGCGAGCACGTCAGCGAGGTCGCCGCGCGGCACGGCGGCAGCGGCGACGTGGAGATCACCCTCTGCGTCGACCACGGCGAGGAGATCGCCCGCTCCACCTGGAACCCCCGGCTCGGCATCCTCGGCGGCCTGTCCATCCTCGGCACCACCGGCATCGTCGTCCCGTACTCCTGCTCCGCCTGGATCGACTCCATCCGGCGCGGGGTGGACGTGGCCCGCGCGGCCGGACGGACCCATGTCGCCGGATGCACGGGGTCGACCTCGGAGAAGACGGTCGTCGCCGCCTACGGCCTGCCCGAGGAGGCCCTGCTCGACATGGGCGACTTCGCGGGCGCCGTACTGAAGTACATCCGCCGCCACCCGGTGGACCGCCTCACGATCTGCGGCGGCTTCGCCAAGCTCTCCAAGCTGGCCGCCGGCCACCTGGACCTGCACTCCGGCCGCTCCCAGGTCGACAAGGGCCTCCTCGCCGAACTCGCCCGCGGCGGCGGCGCGGACGAGGCGCTGGCCGCCGAGGTGGCCGCCGCCAACACCGGCCTCGCCGCGCTCCAGCTGTGCCAGGCGGCCGGGGTGCCACTCGGGGATCTGGTGGCGCGGGCGGCGCGGGACGAGGCACTGGCCGTGCTGCGCGGGGCGCCGGTCGCCGTGGACGTCATCTGCATCGACCGGGCGGGCACGATCGTGGGGCGCAGCACGGTCCGTTGAGCCTCCGGGTCACCGGCCCATCGGCGCGGCCCGTTCGGTGTCTCCGCGGGCACCCCGCGCGGTGAGGTGGGGCCCTTCTCGGCGCCCCACGTCACCGGAGCCGTGTGTCGGACAGGGTCTAGGCGTCGCCACCCCGGGTGGAGCGCGTGCGTACGACGGCGAACGCGGCGGCGGCCAGCCCCAGCACGCCCACGACCAGCCCGGCGACACCGAGGCCCCGTGCCGTCGAGTCGTCGGAGGAACTGGACGCCGAAGTACCGCTGTCGGTGGTGCTGTTGGCGGGTGCGGACGGGACCGGTGACGCGGTACCGCCTTCCGCCGGGCTCTCGGCGGTCAGCATGAGGACCGGCGCCGGGTTCTCCGGCTCGTCGCCGCCGGACGGCTCCTCGATCCAGCGGACGGTCTTGCCGTCGGAGTAGCTCTGGAGCGTCTTGAAGGCCAGCCGGTCGGTGTCGTCGGGCAGTTGACCGAAGGCCACGTCGAAGTCCTCGTAGTGGCCGGGGCCGATCTTGCCGCCGGTCCAGGTGATCTGCGAGACGGCGTCGGTGATGGTGCCGTCGTCGGTCTTGACCGGCTTCTTCAGCTTGGTCTCGGTGACCTTCGCGGTCCAGCCGTCCCGCGGGGACACGAGGACACCGAGCAGGGGGTGGTCGGTGGGGAGGAACACCTGCACCTTGGTGGTGCTCGCGCCGTCCTCCTCGTTCGGTACGCGGAAGGTCAGCACACCGTCCGTGGCTCCCTTGGCGTAGCCGCCGGGATGGACGGTCACGTGCGCGGACGCGACGCCCGCGGCGGCGAGGAGTCCGGCGGCGGTCAGGGCGGTGACGGCGCCGGCGCGGCGCAGGGTGGTGCGGTTCGGGGACATGAGCGGATCGGTCTCCGTACTGAGAGGGGGGTGTGTCGGGTCGGATCGCGTACGGCGTCCCCGTGGGCGGTCCGCGCCGGTGCACGGCGTACCGCAGTCGCGTCACCCTCGGCGACCGGGAACCCCGGCGGGGCCGGCGCCCGGAAGGCGTACCCGGCACGTGTCCCGTCCGCCGGACCGACCGCCACCAGGCGGCCAGCCCCGGGAGGAGCGTGGCCGTCCGCCGCAGGAGCGACCACAGCGCGGCCTCTCCCCGCCGCAGCCACCAGGTCAGTACGAGGGCGGCCGCGAGGTGCGCGGCGGTCGCGTGAGGTGTCACCGCGTGCACCGGACCGTCGGCCGTCCGCATGCCGTGCCCGGCCGTCATGGCGTGCCCGGCCGTCATGGCGCGGTGCGGTCCGGCGGCGTGGAACAGCAGGTGCAGGCCGCCCTGGGCGGCGAGCGTCGCGGCGCCGATCCCGGTCAGCGACCGCTCGCGGCCGCCCAGGAGACACGCGCCCGCGAACACCGGCAGGAGACCGGCGGCCTGGAGGCGCACCGAGGGGACCGTGCCCGAGGCGAGCGCGTGCCCGGCGGCGGCGAGCAGCACGCAGAGCACCGCGAACACCGCCGCTCGCACGCTCCGCACCGCCAGGGACACCCGCACGGCGACAGATGCTGCCATGCCCGCCGTCCTCGTGGGGCCACCCCCACGCCTCGTCCCGTCGTACCCGCACCCTGTACGAGCGGGAGGCGGCGACCGTTCAACCGCCCCGGGTTGACCCTCCACCTTGTCGAGGGCCCAGAGTCGAGGGCGTGGAGAACGACATGCGAAGCATCGGGGAGATGGCCCGGCAGGGCGGACCGAGCGTGAGCGCGCTGCGGTTCTACGACCGTGCCGGTGTCCTGGTCCCCGCCTGGGTGGACCCCGTCAGCGGCTACCGCTGGTACGGGCCCGGGCAGTTGGCGGAGGCCCGGCTGCTGGCGCGGCTGCGCCGGGCCGGCATGCCCCTGGCCGACATCCGGCTCGTCCTGGCCGGCTGGTCCGGCACGGACACCGATCTGGTGCGGGGGCTGCTGGAGGCCCACCTGCGCCGTCTCGAACGCGGGCTGTCCGACGCGCGCGCCGAGTTCTCCGCGCTCCGAGCACTCCTCGACCACCGGGAGAACCCCATGACCTCACCGCACACCGCCACCGTCGACCTGACGGTTCCCGCGCCCGAGCTGGCGGCCGCGCTGGACGCCGTCCGTTTCGCGGCCGGTGCGGACGCCGAGCTGCCCATGCTCGGCGGCGTCCTGTTCGACATCGAGGGCGACGTCCTCCAGGCCGTGGCCACCGACCGGTACCGGCTGGCGGTCGCACGAGCCCGCACGACGGGGTACGGCGGGCCCCGCGCCCAGGTCGTCGTACCGCTGCCGCTCGCCGACGCGATGCGGGCGCTGCTGACCGGACCGGGGTCGGCGCGGGTGGCGGTGGACGGTGACCGGGTGACGCTGGAGACCGACGGCGGTCAGGCGGCCGGACCGGTTCCCGGCCACGAGTTCCCCGACCACCGCCGCCTCGTCCGGCTGCCGGCCGGTCGCCGGGCCCCCGTCGACACGGCGGCCTTCCGACAGGCCCTGGAGACCGGCCCGGCGCGCGTGGGCGGGACCCGCGAACAGGACGGCGAACATCACGAACTCAGCGTGCTGAGGGTGACGGACGACGGCTCCGTGCTCGTGTGCGGGGACACCGACGACGCCACGGACGACGCCGCCGTCAACCGCGACTTCCTGCTGGACGCGCTCGCCGCCGGCGCCAGGGAACGGCTCGTCCTGGAACTGGGCGCCCCCACCGCCCCCCTGGCCCTCCGCCGCCCCGACGGAACCGCCTTCTCCCTCCTGATGCCGGTCCGCCTGGAGAACTAGCACCTTCCCGTCTCACCGCGCCGGGCTCACCGTGGCCGGTAGGTTGACCGCCGACACGCCTCGAAGCAGCACAGCGCCGGCTGTGACGTACGGACGGCCCCCGGGGTCAGCGTGTCCGGACGGTATCGAGCGAGGAGGCAGCCGTAATTGGCCACGATGCAGACGGGAACTCCCGTCCCCGACCGTGCCGAGGTGCTCGGTCGGGCGATCCCGTTCGACCGAACTCGCTGGCTGTCCGTTCTGCCCGGCGGCGACTGGTGGCCCGACGAACTCGACGACTGCCCCACGGTGGGCGGCCGGCCCAGGGTGGACCGCGAAACCGTGTTCGGCATAGCCCGCCGGGCGGACACCCCGCAGGGCCGTCGGCACCTGCTGACCGCCGCTCTCGTCTGGGGCACCGGAACGAAGGCGCAGTCGGTCGCGCGGCGCGCCCGCATCTTCACTTCGCCGCGGTCCCAGGACATCGAAGCGCACCTGGCGTCAGCCCTCGGCCTGCTGAGAAGGGAGGGAGCCGAAGCGGCGTACAGCGCCTTTCGCGAGACGCGCCGGATCAAGTTTCTCGGCCCGGCGTTCTTCACCAAGGTGCTCTACTTCGCCGGCCATGAGCAGTGCGACCCGGTGGTGGCGCCCCGGCCGCTGATTCTGGACCGTTACGTGGCCCTGGCGCTGCGGGCCGAAGCCCCTGACGAGAAGTGGCGCCTGGGTGGCTGGACCACCCAGCGCTACCTCCGGTACCTGACCTTCGCTCACGATCAAGCGCAACGCGTCGGTGTCCGGCCCGACCAGATCGAGGCGGCGCTGTTCGCCCGGGGCGGACAACTGCGCTGAGCCGGCCGGAGAGTGCCGGCACCGCGGGTGCGATGCCGACGACCGTGGTGGGTCTCACATCAGCCGGCGGCCTGCCGCGGCTCCGTCCGGGTCGTCGGCCAGGACGACGGTCGCGGTGACGCGTTTGCCCATCGGTTCGCGGTGGACGGCGAAGCTCTGGCTGACCGCCATCACGATCTCCAGTCCGTGCTGCCCGATACGGTCCGGGTCGGGTGCCAGGACCGCCGGGAGCCTCGGGTCGCTGTCCCACACGCTCACCAGGACCGCGCCGTCCTCGACCGACAGGGTCAGCAGGCAGGGGCCGGGGGCGTACTTGCGGGCGTTGGTCACCAGCTCGCTCACCACCAGCTGCACCATGCCCATCGCCCGGCCGGACACCGGCAGGCCGTGCACGGCCTGGACGTCGGACAGGAAGGAGCGGGCCAGTTCGCGTGCCGCGGCGATGCCCTCGTTCCCCTCGAAGGCAGCGGACACCGACCCGACGGCCTGCTGCCGTGACCGTCGCTCCTCACCGTCCTCAGACAGGTGCATGCAGTCGCCTCACTTCCGAAGCGTCCTTCGTCATCCAGCCGCTTACCCTGAAAACGTCAACTCGTCCCCCGACCTCTCACGCGTTTCGTCCCCAGCCGGTTGCACCGACGGTACCGGTAGCGGTGTCCGTGCGGTCACCCGCCTCTCGCTCGGGCCGGGACCGAGCGAGGAGGACGATCGTGCCGCGGCCCGATCGAGAACCGCCCGAAGAGCTGCTCGCCTTCGACACCGGCGACCTCGAGGACTGGGACGAGGGGCGCGCGCGGGCCGCCCTCGCCGGGAGACACGGCGCCCTGTACCGCGACCATCTGCTCATCGCACTGCGTCCGGAGGCGTGGGCGGAGGCCGAGAGCGGGCGCACGGACACCGACGCCCGCCACCGGGCCGGGTACACCCAGGCCCTGCGGGACGTGGCCGCCTTCCTGCGGCAGACGTACTACCTCCCCCCGGAGCCGGACTGAGCGCCCGGCGCCCGGCGGGAGGCCTCAGGCGGGCCGTCCGCCGTCCTCGGCGTCCGTGTCCGTCCCCTCCTCACGCTCCCCGGCCTCGACGCCCTCCAGGGGGTTGCCGGCGGTCGTGCCGTGCCCCGTCCGGTAGCCCTCCTTCGCGCTTGCCGTGCCCGGTACGACCCGCTCCTGGGCCTGGCTCTCCGAACCCGAGTGCGCCCCGGGCTCCTCCGGGCTGCGCGCGCGGTCGAAACGGTCGTCGCGGTCCTCGTGGTCGTTCTGCCGGTCGTTGTGATCGGTCATGTCGCTCACTTCCCTGGACGTCGGGTCGCCGCCGGGTTCCCTGGGGCCGGCGGCCGGAAACGGTCGCGCGTCAGCCGGCGGAGCGGGTCTCGCCCGGCCTGCGCACCACCGTGAGCAGGCCGTCGCGTCCGGCCACGGCGTCCAGGGCCAGGGTGCGGTACCCGGCCTGGTCGAACAGGACCGTGATGCGGTCCTTGTCCTCGCTGAGCACGGTGCCGTCGCCCCACTGCCCGTGCCGCACCTCCGTGCCGACGGGGAAGGCGGCCGCCGCGGGGTGGGCCGGCCGTTCCTCCGCCGGGGCGGTGTCCTGCTCCGCACAGGTGTCGCAGGTCCCGCACGGCGGCGTGTAGTCCTCACCGAAGTAGCCGAGCAGGAAGTCCCGTCGGCAGCCGGTCGTCTCCGCGTACGCCCGGGCCATCTCCACCCGTGTCCGGTCGGTCAGGCGGTGTGCCTGCGCGGTCCGCGCGGCCCGCTCGGCCGCCTGGCCGGAAGACAGGCCGGGGTCCGGGCGGACGTCGCCGTCCTCGCCCGTGGTCACGGCGTCGGCCTCCTCCAGCAGGTTGACCGCCGCGGTGACCCGGTTCCGGGACAGGCCGGTCTCCCTGCGCAGCTCGTCGAGGTCGGCGGGGTCCTCCTCGTGGTCGTGGACGGCGTCGGCGACCTCGGACAGGACGTCGTGGCTGGGGGTGCGGCCGGCGAAGTAGGTCTGCATGCCGGTGTCCTCCGGCCGGTAGTGCAGGACGGCGAGGGACGGGCGCCCGTCCCTGCCGCCCCGGCCGATCTCCTGGTAGTAGGCGTCCAGGGACCCCGGCAGCGAGGCGTGCAGGACGAACCGCACGTCCTCCTTGTCGATGCCCATGCCGAACGCCGAGGTGGCGACGACGACGTCCGCCGCGCCGGAGAGGAAGGCGTCGTGGATGCGGGCGCGTTCGGCGGCCCGCAGGCCGGCGTGGTAGGCCTCGGCGGCCAGCCCCAGGGAGGCCAGTTCCGCGGCGTAGTGCTCGCTGTCCTTGCGGGTCGCGGCGTAGACGATGCCCGGCTTGGGTTCGGCGGCGGCCCGCTCGACCACGGCCCGGCGCCGGTCGTCGTCGTCGAGGAAGCGGCGGACCTCCAGCCGGATGTTCGGCCGATCGAACCCGGTCACCAGCTGCCGTGGCCGGCGCATGCCGAGCCGCTCGGCTATCTCCTTGCGCACCGGCGGCGCGGCGGTGGCGGTCAGCGCGATCAGCGGCGGCCTGCCCACCCGGCGTACCGCCTGTTCCAGGCGCAGGTAGTCGGGGCGGAAGTCGTGGCCCCACGAGGACACGCACTGGGCCTCGTCGACGACGAACAGGGCCGGCCGCGCCGCTGCCAGCCGCTCCGCCACCTCGTCCTTGGCCAGCTGCTCCGGTGACAGGTACAGCAGGCGGGCCTCGCCGCGGTCCACCGCGTCCCAGACGGCCTGGGCCCGGGAGGCGCTGAGGTCGGAGTTGATCGCGACGGCGCCGGGGCCGCGGTCGCCGTCCGGGAGCCCGGCGATCTGGTCCCGCTGGAGGGCGAGCAGCGGCGACACCACCACGACCGGTCCGGCCAGCATCAGGGCGGGCACCTGGTAGACGGCGGACTTGCCGGACCCGGTCGGCATGACGACGAGGGCGTCCTCGCCGTCCAGCACCCACTGCATGGCGGTGAGCTGCTCGGGCAGCAGGGTGTCCCAGCCGAACACGTCGGCGGCGATCTCCCGCAGGCGCGTCTCCCGGTCCTGCTCCGTCCGCTGCCCCTTCCGTCCCATGACCCACTCCCTCGCTGTTCGGTGCGGACGCCGTGTGCCGCGTCCGTCGCGCCGACCTGGGTACCCGCCGGACCGGCCGCGTACCGGCCGGAGGCGGACCGGGCGGTGATCGTGTTCCCGGGTGTCCTGTCCGGACCCCGCCGGAGGTACCGCGGGGAATGCGGGGATACTGGAAGTGGCAGGGTCGTCACCTCCGTTCCTCCGGGGCGGGTCGGCCGGTTCCGCCGAGGTGTCCCTCCGGGGTGGATCCCCGTGGTCCCGGCGGCGCACAGGATGCCGACCCTCGGGCGCGGCGCCCGGAAGGACGCAGCTCATGACCGAACAGCCGTCCGTGCTCCCCGACCTCACCTCCGTCCTGTTGAGCACCGACTCCGTGGAACGGTTCCTCCAGGTGCTCGCGGACCGGGCACTGACCCTGGCGCCTGCCGCCCAGGGCGCCGGGATCACCCTGGAGCGGCGGGGCCGGCCGCTCACCGTGGTCAGCTCCGGCACCGGTGCCCCCGAACTGGACGAGGCCCAGTACGGGCAGGACGACGGGCCCTGTCTCCAGGCACTGCGCACCGGCGAGGAGGTCGACGTGGGCGACATGCTGGACGAGCCGCGCTGGGGCCCCTACCCGGCGTACGCCGCCGCCCGCGGGACCCGCTCGTCGCTGTCGCTGCCGATCGCCGCGCACACGCACACGGCCGGTGCGCTCAACCTGTACTCGCCGAAGGCGCCGGGTTTCGCCGACGCCGACCTCACCGGCCTGCGGTCGCTGGCCGCGCAGGCCACCGGGGCGATCGCCCTCGCGCAGCGCCTCGCCGACGCGCGGGAGTACGCCGACGACCTGCGCGCCGCGATGGAGTCCCGGGCCGTCATCGACCAGGCGATCGGTGTGATCATGGGCAGGCGCGGGTGCCGGGCCGAGGAGGCGTTCGGGCTGCTGCGCGCGGCCTCCCAGCGCCGTAACGTCAAGCTCCGTGACCTGTGCGGGGAGTTGCTGACGTCCGTCGGCGGCGGCCCGCCGACGGACGGTCGCCCGCTGCGGCCCCGCCCCTGAGCCGCGCGCCGTCCGCGCGGGTCACCGGGGAGCGTCCCCGTCCGTGTCCCGCGCTCGCCCGGGCAGCAGGTCGAGGGTGACTCGGGCGAGGGCCCCGGGGGCCGAGAAGTGCACGGCGTGCCCGGCTCCCGGTACGGACAGCAGGCGGCCCTGCGGGAGCAGCGCGGTGACTTCCCTGGCCCAGGCCTCCGGCACGACGGGGTCCCTGGCTCCCCGGGCCACCACCACGGGTGTGCGCAGCAGGTGCAGCTTGCTCTCCACGGGGTCGTCCAGCGCGTACCGGCAGGTGCGCAGGGCGCGGCGCGGTCCGCACTCGGCGTAGCTGGTGAGCAGCGGTGGCCACAGTGCGGGACTCTCCCACGGGATGTCCCGCAGCAGCCGGGCCGTCTGGGTCCACAGCGAACGGGCCCGCCGGTCGAAGGTCGGCCCGTCGAGCACCACCGGCCCCACCAGTTCGGGCGCGTGGACGGCCAGGTCGACGACGATCTGGCAGCCGATGGAGTTGGCGACGAGGACCGTCGGGCCCCGGCCGGTGGCGCGGAGCCAGTCGGCCAGTGCGAGGGACAGCTGCCGTATGCCGAGGGCCCGGCGCGGTCCGCGGGTGCGGCCGAAACCGGGCAGGTCCGGGGCGACGGTCCTGGCGTGCGGGGCGAGAGCCCGGGCGAACGGCAGCCAGTAGCGGTAGGAGCAGCCGAGACCGTGGACGCACACCACCTCGGGGGTGTCGCGCGGGCCGAGCGCGGCGGCGTGGACGCGGGTGCCGGCGGCGGGCGTGAACGTGTGGCTGTCCCAGCGGCTCAACGGGCCCCGGCCCGGTGTGCGAGGCCCGCCGCCGCGCCGGCCAGCAGGGTCGCGGTGGCCAGCCGACGTACGGCGGTGCGGCGGCGTCCGCCCCACCCGCCGTGGGCGGCGCCGGCGCCGGGGGCCGGGGCGTGCAGGTTGCCGTGGGAGGGCGGGGCGGGCTCCTCGCGGGACAGATGGGTGCGGTGCGCCTGGTGAGCCATCATCCCTTCCACGGTGCCCGACGTGATCCTGGACTGGAGGACCATGGAGCGGCCCATCGGCCCGACCACGACCTCGCGTCGGGGAGTCCGCACGAGGCGCACCACGGTCCGGGCCACCCGCTCGGGGCTGTGGACCGGGGGCATCGCCACGGCCTTGCGCCCGGTGTAGTTCGCCGCGTGCTCGAACAGCGGCGTGTCGATCGTGGCGGGCAGCACGGTGCACACGTGGACGTCCTCGGCCCCGTCGAGCGGCAGCTCCTGGCGCAGGCTGGAGCCCAGCGCCCGTACGGCGTGCTTGGACATGCCGTAGGCGTGGGTGTACGGCTGGGTCACCACGCCGACGATGGAGGAGACGTTCACCAGGGTGCCCCGGCCCTGCTCGCGCATCACCCGCAGGGCGGCGCGGGCGCCGTGCACGTACCCCATCACGTTGACGTCCAGGACCCGGCGGAAGTCGTCGAGGGGCACTTCCTGGAACGGGGCGAAGACGGTGACGGCGGCGGCGTCGACCCAGACGTCGACGCGGCCGAAGCGTTCCGTGGCCCGCCGGGCGAGGTCGTCGACGGCCCGGCCGTCGGTCACGTCGGTGGGCACGGCGAGGGCGCGGGCCCCGCGGTGGCGCTCGCACTCCCGGGCGACCGCCCGGAGCGCCTTCTCCCGGCGCGCCGCCAGGACCACGGCGCATCCCTTGCGGGCGAAGGCCAGGGCGGTGACGCGCCCGATGCCGCTGGAGGCTCCGGTGATCACGACCACGGAATCACGCACTCGCATCTACGGTCCCTTTCCGCGCGTGTCGTCCGCGCTGTCATCCACGCTCGTACAGCGACGCTTGTCACGCGCCCAAGTCGTGCACGTACGTTCGTCCGGCACGTCATGCCTCGTCCGCGCCCGTTCCGCGCGGACCGTGTCGTCCGGTCGGGTGGACGGCCGCCCGGCGAACCGGGCGGCCGTTCTCACCGTTTCGTCGGCCCATGGCCGGGCCGGGCGGGTCCGTGCCGCCTCACGCCGGGGTCGGCTCGTACGTCCAGCGCAGCAGGGCGCCGAGGCCGCCGGTCGGGATGTCCGGGTCGCCGCCCTCGTCATCGACGGGGATGACCAGGACGTCGGCGGCCGTGACGGCGGCGGCGCGCAGCAGCGCGTCGTCGGCGCGGACCGCGGTCGGGTCGCTCTCGCCCAGGGTCCTGGCTTCGGTGCGGCGCACCGCCACCTGGTCGGGCTGGGCGCCCACCCAGGTCTCGCGGCCCAGTTCCGGCCCGTCGGGGCGGACGAGCAGCGTGTCGATGCGGTGCTCGCGGGCCGCCTCCACGAGCGCGGGAAGGCCTTCCACCGCGTCCGTGGGCCGGTCGGTGCCCACGCGTCCGGCGCGGAACCGGTCGAGTGCCTCCTCGACGCGGCGGTGCGTGTACTGCCGCCTGGCCTCCTCGATGGCTTCCTCCAGCGCGGGCGAGGCCGAGCCCGCGGCGCGACCGCCGTGCTCGGTCTCGACGGTGACCTGCCGGACGGCGTCGGGAAGCCGGTGGTGCACGGCGGGCCGCTCCCGGGGGTCACCGGCGAGCACGACCAGGTCGGCGCCGGACCTCTCGTAGGCGGCGCTCAGTGCGTCGGCGATCTCGCCGGCGTTGTGGTCCCAGGTGTTCTCGACCTTGAGCTGGAAGTGCCGCTCGGACCAGTCGGCCGAGCCCGTGCGGTGCACGGGGTGCGGCCGGCCCTCGACCTGCCCGGCGTCCTGCGGGCCGGTCGCGCCGCGCAACTCGAAGTCGGCGCCGGTGCGGTCGATGTAGGCCACGAGGCAGACCGGGTCCTGCCCGGTCAGTTCCAGCAGCGGTGTCAGGCGGGGCAGCGCGGCCCAGCAGGCGATGGGGCGCTGCGGCGCACGGGAGAGCCGGTGGCTGAGCACGACCTCGCCCCCGGTCGCGAAGACGACCCGGCCGGCGGGGTCCTCCGCCGGCGTGATCCGGGTGAGGGCCTCGCGGACGGCCTCCGTGGTCGCGGCGTCCGCGCCCGCCTCCTCCAGCGACCGGCAGGCCTCGCGGACGGACAGCTCGTGCTGCTTGGCGCCGGACCCGTCGCTGTGGGCCGGGCCGAAGTAGACGGTGGCGTAAGGGCCGGGGCGGTCGAAGAGCGGCTGTAGGAAAGACAGGTGCACGCTTCCTCCTCCGTGTGCGGTTACTTCTCCTCGAAGTCCTCGGGGCTGATCCCCGCCTCATCGAGTGCTTCCTCGACCGTCCGGCCGGTCGCGCCCGCGGCGGACCGGTCGGTATCCGTGTCCTGGAGGATCTCGTCCGTCGACTCGGTCTTCGGCCGGTTCTCCTCGGGGACGGTCATGACGACTCCTTCTGCATGCGATTTCCGTACGGTCGTGATAAGGCGACACGGGACCGATTTGCCTCACCTGCGCCCGGTAAACACCCTTTCGCGCCCCGTCGGGAGTGGTACCTCCCGGTCCCGGACCGGGCGCGATCATCACCGTGCGTCGGCCGGGTCCCCTGCCCGTCCCCGGGCAAACGGCCGCTCAGCCGGCCCGGCCGTCGACGGGGGTGCGCAGCGCCTCCAGGAGGCGGTCGGCGCCGTCGGCGACGACGCCCTCGCGGAACTCGGCGGCGCGCTCTCCGGCGGCCACCCGTCCGGAGGTCAGGCACCAGTGCCACCAGCGGTCCAGCCGGGCCTCGTCGAGCGCTTCCGCGGGCACCAGGGCCGGCCAGCCGCAGGCCCGTGCCTGCGCGGTGACCTTCGCCCCACCCTCGACCGGGTCGACGGCCAGGGCCGGTACGCCCGCCCGCAGTGCGAGGACCAGCCCGTGCAGGCGGTCGGTGACGACCAGGTCCAGCCGGGTGAGCACTGCCTCCAGCTGGGCGGGCGTCGCGCACAGCCGCCAGTCGCGGACATCGAGCCGGGTGTCCAGTTCCAGCCGGGCGCAGTCCTTGGCCAGGAGCCAGCGGGTGACCTGCTCGGCGACCTGGTCGTGCCGCCGCTGCCGCCCGTACTCGTGCTGGCCGTGGGTGAGGACCACGCCGACGACCGGCGGCGGCGGGAGAGCGGGGGCCCGGGCGGCCAGGTCCCGGCCGGGCGGGATGTCCGCGGCGTCCCGGGCCAGTACCCGGTGGAAGCCGGTGACGGCGGGGCCGTCCGGGGCGATGACGGACGTGCCGACGGCGATCCGCACGCAGTGCGCGAACGTCCGGTGGAGCTCCTCGATCCGCGGGCCGTGCAGGGGGCCGCACACGAACACGAGGTGGGAGTAGTTCTCGGGGCGTACGTCCGCCAGGTGGAGGGCCCCGGGACGGAAGCCGGGGCTCCAGGCGACGTCGTGAGCGACGCCCGCCCGCCCCAGCACGTCCCGGACCCGGTCCAGGGCCAGTACGTCCCCGGCGGTCGCCTCGCCGTGCAGAAAGCTGAACCACCCGGTCAGCAGCAGTCTCCGGCGTGTGTCCGGGGGTGTCCCCGGCAGTTGTCCGCGCACAGTGCGGGCGGGTTCCCGGCGGGGGCGGAGGGCAATCGCCGCGGCCGGCGAGATGACCCGTCCGGCCGGCCGGACGGGCTACTCGTTGTCGAACACTGCCTTCTGCACGTCGTTCGGGCCGTCGAACTGGTCGGTCGGGGCGTCGGACAGCTTCTGGACGAGGGTGCCGTCCGCGCCGTTGTCCTCGGCCAGCGTGACGAGGTCGTCCCGGCTGGCGGGATAGCTGGCGCCCTTCAGCGCCTTCTGGAGGTCGATCGGGCTGATGCTCGCCATGGTGGTCTCCTTGCCGTCTTCGGGGTCCGACTCCGGCACCCGTCGTGCCGGGCCGGCCGACACGTGCATCCTGCGCACAGGGTGTTGATCTCCGCACGTCGACTCCGGAGCCTTCCGGACGGCTCCGGACGGTGCCTTCCGGTCGACCGGTCCGCGTGTCGGCGCTGCGCGGTGGCGACGGCCGGGACTGGGGTGTAGCGTCGGATTCCAGCAGTCGTGGTTCCGAAGTCCCGTTCGCCCGTGATCGCAAACCACGGGCGTTCTTGCTGTTCAGCGTCTTTCCGAACCAGGGCGGCTCCTGCCGGGGCCCGAGAACGCGGGCCCGGTTCGCTCGAAGGAGACAGTGATGGCCAGCGGCACGGTCAAGTGGTTCAACAGCGAGAAGGGCTTCGGCTTCATCGAGCAGGACGGCGGCGGCCCCGACGTCTTCGCCCACTACTCGAACATCGCCACCCAGGGATACCGGGAGCTCCAGGAAGGCCAGAAGGTGGAGTTCGACGTCACCCAGGGCCAGAAGGGTCCCCAGGCGGAGAACATCCGTCCGGTCTGACCCTGCCGGGCACGGCACTGCCGGCCCACCCCTCGCACGTCGGTGACGCCCCCAAGGCGGGGCACGGGACCGGCCGGGCGGCACCGCCGCCCGGCCGGTCCCGCACGTCGGGGGCCGAACCGTTCGTGCGCGCCGGGGGCAACGCGCTTGGGCGGCAGGTGGGTTGGTGAACCGGCGGATCGCGGGCACCCGTCCTCGGTGATCTTCGTGTCCAGCCGGGAGAGAGGGGCGTCACGACCGTGACCATGCCCGTACGCCGCATGAGCCGACCCGCCGGTGCGGCTCGCCGCCCGTTCGACCTGCGCGCCACCGCCCTGTTCTTCGCGGTCCTCGCCCTCGCCCTGTGCGTGCTGGGCTTCGCCGCCCGGACGGCGGCCTCGGCCGCCGAGCGGCGCCCGGTCTGGGTGGCCGTCCTGTGTCTGCTCACCGTGTCCGTCGGGCTGGCGCTGCGCCGCCGGCGGCGGCGCCCCTCCCCCGCGCTGACCGCCCAACAGGCCGCCGTGGCCCTGGAGGAGGCAGCGCACACGGCGCTGGAGGAGCTGACCGCGCCCGCCCCGGCCGCGTTCGTGCCCCGGCAGACCGGGGCGGCGGACCACGCCCCGCCGGCCCCCGTCGCGGTAGCCGTGGACTACGGCGCCCTGGACCCCGACGAGTTCGAGCAGGCCGTGGCCGCCCTGTGCGAGCGGGACGGCTGTACGGCCGTGGAGGTGGTCGGCGGCGCCGGCGACCTGGGCGCCGACGTGCTGGCGGTGGCGCCGGACGGACGGCGGGTGGTCGTCCAGTGCAAGCGGTACGGCGACGCCAACCGGGTCGGTTCGCAGGATCTCCAGCGGTTCGGCGGGACCTGCTACACCGTGCACGAGGCCGATGTCGCGGTCCTGGTCACCACCAGCGACTTCACCACGCCGGCCGTCGAGTACGCCGAGCAGTGCGGGATATTGTGCCTGAACGGCGCCGCCCTGGACGCCTGGAGCGACGGCACCGGTCCGGCGCCGTGGCTGCTGGTGGAGGTCAGTGATCCTTGCTGACCGAGGTCGCGGCCCTGCGCAGGCCCCGGTGGCGGTCGGGATCGACCGCGGCGGACAGGCCGTTGAGCTGGAGCCGGGTGCCGCCGCGCAGATGGGCGAGGTCCTGGGTGCCGTCGCCGGTGGGGACGAGCCAGGTGAACTTCTCGGTCCAGGTCAGGCGCGACCCGGTGGGGTCGTCGGCGAGTTCGACGGTGACGAGGGAGACCCAGCGGCGGCTGCCGTCGACCTCGGCCTCGTAGACGTACAGGATGCGGTTGTCCGGCACGATGTCCAGGAACCGCGAGCGGTAGGCGAGGCGTTCCTCGGTGTCGCCGTTGACGAAGACGTTCCGGGCGGTCTCACCGCCGCCGACCCGGAAGTCCAGCTCGTGCTCGGCGGTGGCGGAACTGCCGGGGAGGCGGAACCAGCGCCGCCGCACGGACGTGTCGGCGAAGCCCCGGAAGACCTCGGCCCGCGTGACCGTGAAGTCCAGGTCGAGGGAGAAGGAGCCGTGTAACGCGGGTGAGGGTGTGTCACCGGCGGCGGGGGAACCCGTCTCCGCCCGGGTGACCTGACCGGCAGCGTCCATTGGATCAACGTAACACAGGCCGTCAGAGCCAGCCCTCCAGCGACTTGAGGAAGCCGTCGACGTCGTCCCGGTGGATGCAGTGGCCGGTGTCCGGCACGTACACGACCTCGAAACCGCGCGCCCGGAGCCGCTCGGCCATCTCGTCGGGTACCAGGTGGTGGTCGCCGGCGCCCTGGACCAGCGTGGGCACCTCGGCGCGCGCGGGGATCAGGTCCCGGTCGCTGCGGAGCCACTCGATGGCGCGGACGTCCCACCGGGCGTAGCCGCTCAGTTCGGCCTCGATGTCCTCGGGCAGCCAGCGTGGGCACAGCCGGCGGATGCTCTCGGCGGTGGCCGACTTGGTGGCCTGTGCGAACTCCCGTACCTCGTCGACCGACTGGGCGCCGAGCCGCCACGCGGGGTCGCTGTAGACGACGCGGGCCGGGCGCAGGCCGGGCACCGCCAGGGCGAGCACGGGCGCGCCGAACGAGTGGGCGAGGGCGACGTCGACGCCCGCCGGTACCGACTCGACCAGGTCGGCCGCGAGCAGCTCGGGCGTGTACTCGTCGGCGTGCGGGCTGTCGCCGTGGCCGCGCAGGTCGGGCATGATCACCCGGTAGCCGCGGGCGGTGAGCGGCGGGACCACCCGGCGCCAGGTGTCCGCCGACGACATCACGCCGTGGACGAGCAGCGCCGTCCGCTCTCCGTCGCCGGCCTCGTGCAGTGCGAGCTTCATGATCGGGGTCCTTTCGACACGCGGTGGCGGGCGGGTGCGGGCGCGGCGGTCCTCGGTGCTCTCCCCCGGCCGGTCCCGGCAGGGCGGTGGCGGCCTCGCGCCGGCATCGCTCGCGGGCCCACACCTTGCCTTGCCGAGGTGGACCTCGTTCGGGTCCGTTCGGCGGGAGCGGGGTGCTCAAGGGGGCACCTCACCGTGGGGTCCGCCGGGCCGTGCGGTCCGCTCAGTGGGCGGTGTCGGCGTCCTGTCCGCTCAGGGTGCGGGACAGGAGCGTGATGACCTCGGCGCTCCGCTCGACGTGGAAGAAGTGACCGCCGGAGAAGACCCGCAGGTCGGTCGGGCCGGTGGTGTGCTCCTCCCAGGCGCGTGCCTCGTCGAGCGTCGTCCTCGGGTCGCTGTCACCGGTGAGGACGGTCACCGGGCAGTCGAGCAGCCGGCCCGGTTCGTGCCGGTAGCGTTCGATGGCGGTGTAGTCGCTGCGGATGGCGGGGAGAAACATCGCCAGCACCTCGGGGTCGGCCAGGATCGCCTGGTTCGGTCCGCTGAGGGCGCGCAGTTCCGCCAGCACGTCCTCGTCGGTGGCGGCGTGCACGTGCTCGTCGCGGTAGCGGGAGGGGGCGCGCCGGCCGGAGGCGAACAGCCGTACCGGCGAGGGGAGTCGCGCGTCGCGCATGCGCAGGGCGACTTCGTAGGCGAGGACCGCGCCCATGCTGTGCCCGAACAGGGCGAGCGGCCGGTCGTCCAGGTGGCGCAGCGCGGCGAAGATCTGGTCGGCGTAGTCGGGGATGTTGTCGATGCCGGGTTCCTGCCGGCGGGTCTGCCGGCCCGGGTACTGCACGGCCATGACCTCCACCGTCGGCGCGAGGGCCGTGGCGACCGGGAAGAAGAAGCTCGCCGAGCCGCCCGCGTGCGGCAGGCAGACGAGGCGTACCGCGCTGTCCGGCGCGGGGCGGAAGACACTGACCCACTTCTCGAACTGGGCGGTTGCTCCAGGCATGCCGAGGGGCTCGCTCTCACGTCGGGGCCCGGCGTCCGGGCGGGACGTCCGGCAGCGTAGGCCGGGGCGGGCCGGGGCCGGTATCCCCCAACCTGATAGCCCGCCCCGGATTC
Source organism: Streptomyces sp. NPDC100445 (assembly GCF_044759735.1). NCBI lineage: Bacteria > Bacillati > Actinomycetota > Actinomycetes > Kitasatosporales > Streptomycetaceae > Streptomyces > Streptomyces sp. NPDC100445. Next base: position 1,218,871 of record NZ_JBIVZV010000001.1, read on the forward strand.
CGGCCGGTGCCGACCGCGGGGCCCGTACGCTCGCCCACGAGTCACCGAGCAGGCCCGTCAGCCAGGCCGCACCGAGGGGGTTGCGATGTCCGACGCGTCACCGTCCGCCGTGTCACCGTCCGCCGTGCCGTCACCTGGGGGTGGGCCGGGGACGGACGTGGTGATCGTCGGGTACGGCCCGGTCGGCTCGGTGCTGGCCCTGCTGCTGGCGCGGCGCGGCCGGCGGGTCACGGTCCTCGAACGCCGTCGGCGGCCCTACACGCTGCCGCGGGCGACGAGCTTCGACGGGGAGACCGCACGGCTGCTGGCCGGCACCGGCATCGGCGGCGAGCTGGGCCGGATCACCGAACCGGGCACCGGGTACCAGTGGCGGACGGCGGACGGGAAGCCGCTGCTGGACATCGAGTTCGGCACCCGCGGCCCGTACGGCTGGCCCGACGCCAACACCATGCACCAGCCGGCCCTGGAGGAACTGCTCGCCGCCCGCGCCGCGGCGCTGCCGGGCATCACGGTGCTGCGGGGCCGGCAGGTGGTGGACATCGCCGACGGTCCGGCCGGGGTGACGGTGACCGCCGAGGACGAGGACGGGACGGCCGAGACGTTCCCGGCGCGGTGGGTGGTCGGCTGCGACGGCGCCAACAGCTTCGTCCGCGACCGGATGGGCGTCTCCGTCACCGACCTCGGGTTCTCCTACGAGTGGCTGCTGTGCGACGTGGAGCTGCGCGAACCCCGGGAGTTCGTGCCGACCAACGTGCAGATCTGCGATCCGGCCCGGCCCACCACACTGGTCGGCAGCGGGCCCGGGCACCGGCGCTGGGAGTTCATGCGGCTGCCGGGCGAGCGGGCGGCCGACCTGAACCGGGAGGAGACCGCGTGGCGGCTGCTGGAGCCGTACGGCGTCACCCCCGGCACCGCGCGGCTGCTGCGCAGCACCACCTACATCTTCCAGGCGCGGTGGGCCGACGCCTGGCGGGCGGGGCACGTCCTGCTGGCCGGGGACGCGGCGCACCTGATGCCGCCGTTCGCGGGGCAGGGCATGTGCTCGGGGGTACGGGACGTGGCCAACCTCGCCTGGCGGCTGGACCTGGTGCTGCGCGGCACGTCCCCGGAGTCCCTCCTCGACACCTACACCGAGGAACGCCGCACGCAGGTACGGGAGTCCATCCTGGCCTCGGTGCAGCTGGGGCGGCTGATCTGCGTGACCGACCCGGCGGCCGCGGCGGAGCGCGACGCCACGGTGCTGGCCAACCGGCGCGGGCGGGGGCCGGGCCGGCCGGACCCCGCGCGGCCCCTCACCCGCGGCCTGCTGCACCGCCCGGCCGGCGCCGGCACGGAGGACCGCGTGCCCCCGGCGGGCGAGGTCCTGCCGCACGGCCGGCTGCACCGGCCGTCCGACGGGGAGGCGCTGGAGGACGTCGGCGGCGGCGGTTTCGTCCTGCTCACCCGCTCCGGGACGGAGACGGGCCTCACCGCGGACCGGCTGTCCTTCCTGCGGGACCTCGGCGCGCCGGTCGTACGGCTGTGGCCGGCCACGGGCTCGTACGAGGGGGCGGTGCACGGCGGGGCCGATGTGGTGGACGCGGTGGACACCGACGGGGTGCTGCGCGGCTACCTCGAACGGTACGGCGCGACCGCGCTGCTGGTCCGCCCCGACCACCACGTCTTCGGCGCGGCGGCCGGCCCGGCCGCGGTGACCGCCCTGGTGGACGACCTGCGCACAGCACTGACCAGCCCGACACCGGCCCCGACCGTCACAGCGGGCGCGAGCTGACGGCGCCCGGAAGGCCGACGGGCACCACCGCTGGGCCAGGCACGGCCGGTGACCCGCACTCCTCCCCGCACCCCGTGGGCCGGGGCTCACAGGCGGTGGGACAGGAGCAGCGCGCCGCGCAGGGGGGACAGCCCGCCGGGGCCGACTCAAGGCGCGGTGGACGACCCGCACACGGCCGTGCCCAACCCCGCGGCGCCAGCCCGCCGGGGCGCGCGGACAACCCCGCACGGCTCTGACCATCACAGCGGGCGCGAGCTGCCGGCGCCCCGACGGGGCCGACGGTCACCACCGATGGGCCGGGCGCGACACGCCCCGCAGGGAGAAGAGCCCGGTGGGGCTCGGTCAGTGACCCGCACTCCTCCCCCGGACCCCGTGGGCCGGGGCTCCCCGCAGGGGAGACAGCCCGCCGGGGTCGGGTTGGTGACCTCGGCGCCTCCCCGGCCACCCCGGGCGGCAGCCCGACCGTCACCGCAAGGGCCAGCCGAAAAGGACGTGACCGGCGGGACCGGACCGCGGTCACAGCCGGTTGGCGAACAGCACACCCCTCAAGGGGACGGCCCGCCGGGCGCGCGGACAGCCCGGGCAGGGTGCCGATCAGCGCCCCGGGCGTCACAGCCGGTGGGACAGGAGCAGTGCGCCTCTCAGGGAGGAGAGGCCACCCAGGTGGGCGGGGGTGAGGGGTGGGGTGGGGTGGCCGGGGCGGTCCAGGGCCGCCAGGTGGGCGGAGACCGTGTCGAGCAGGGCGGGGATGCCCGCGGCGAAGCCGCCGCCGAGCACGGCCCGTTCGGGGTGGAGGAGTTCACCGACACCGGCGACGGCCGTGGCGAGCGCGCGGGCCGTCCGGTCCAGGGCGGCCTCCGCCCAGGGCTGCCGGTCCCGCAGCCCGTCCCGCAGCGCGTCGAAGGTGACCGGCGCGCCGCGCAGCCGGGCGGCGTGGGCGAGGGTGGCCGGTCCGGAGGCGGTGGCCTGGAGGCAGCCGCGGCGGCCGCAGACGCACTCGGGGCCGTCCTGGCCGACGACGAGGTGGCCGATCTCGAAGGAGCCCCGGCCGGGGCCGGGACACAGGTCGCCGTCGAGCACGAATCCGCCGCCGACGCCGGTGCCGACGCCGACGTAGAGCAGGTGGGGGCAGTCGGCGGCGTCCGCCTCGGCGAGGGCGCCGAGGTCGCCGTCGTCGGCCCAGGCGACGGCCGCCCCGGGGAACAGCTCCCGCAGCGCCGGGCCCAGGGCGAGACCGGTCCACGCCGGGCGGCTGGGCCAGGCGGTGATCCGTTCGCCGGGGCCGACGGTGGCCGGCAGGGCCACGCCGACGGCTGCCGCCTCCGCGAGCGCGGGCCGCTCCTTCACGTGCGCGGCGAGTTCGGCGAGGTCCCGGCCGGCGTCGCGGTGGGGGCCCCAGGTGAAGACGGACTCCTCGACGCGGCCGTCACCGGTCTCGGCGCGGAAGGCGACCTTGGTGCCGCCGATGTCGACGCCGAGCCGGCCGCGGGAGGCGCGCACGGTCAGGCCCCCGGTACGGCGGGGCACAGGGCGAGCAGGTCGAGCGGGCGACGCAGGACGGCGTCGGGTCCGGCGGCGAGCAGTTGCTCCTCGTCCGGGCCGACCCACAGGGCGGCGGCCGAGGCGACACCGGCGTCGCGGGCGCTGAACAGGTCGGTGGGCGCGTCGCCGACCATGATGGCCCGGTCGGGCGCCACGTCGAGCAGTTCCAGGGCGCGCAGCACGATGTCGGGGGCGGGTTTGGGCCGGGCCACCTCGTCGGAGCCGATGACGTGGGCGAAGAACGGCAGCAGGCCCAGGCCGTGGAGGAGGGAGCGGGCGCGTTCGCCGCTCTTGCCGGTGGCCACGGCCAGCCGGAGACCGCGTACGCGCAGAGTGAGCAGGAGCTGAACGATGCCGTCGAACACCTCGACGCGGTGGGCGAGCCGGTAGCTCTCGCGGACGAAGGGCTCCTCCATCTCGCGGGGCAGCCCCATGATGCGCATGATGTCGGGGAAGTAGCGTCCCTGGTGGCGCACGTACTCCTCGAACGGGGCCGGGCCGTCTCCGACGATCTCCGCGTAGGCGACCGCGAACGCCTCCCGCATGACCGCGAAGCTGTCCACGATGACCCCATCGAGGTCGAAGACGACGGCCGTCCGGGTCGCCGTGAGGAGCCCGGCCGTGGTGTCGGGCCGGTCGGTCGAGGGCACTGTCATGGAGTCCTCATCTGCTCGTGGTCCGCCGGGCCGAGCCCCGCGACGGCGGCCCGTGCGCTCATACGGCGGCCACCGCGTCCGCGACGATCTCTGCCGTGAGGTGCAGCTCGGGTTCGTCGGCGAGGAGCACCCGGTGGTGCAGCCAGACGCAGTCGGTGCTGATCGCCTCGGTGTGCGGGCAGCGTTCGGCGATCTGGGCGACGCTCTCGTCGGGGGCGCCGGTCTCCCAGAAGGCGTCGGTGCGGTAGACGGCACGGAACGCGGCGAAGGCGGGCAGTCCGGCGGCCACCAGCCGGTCGACGAGGGCGTTGCGGCCCTCCTCGGTGATGCCGGGGATCCGGAACATGGCCATGTAGTGCGTGTTCTGGTCGGCGCGGACGTCGCCGCCCTGCGGTACGACGCCGTCGACGGCGCCGAGCAGCCGGGACAGCAGCGCCCAGCGTTCGTCGCGCAGCGCGGTCTGGGCGGGCAGGCGGCGCAGCTGGGCGCGGAGCACGGCGGCGGAGAACTCGTTGAGCCGCATGTTGGTGCCGGCGACCTGGTGCAGGTAGCGGCGGTCGGCGCGTGGCCGGCCGCAGCTGTGCCGCAGGAACGCCGCCTCGTACAGGCCGTTCTCGGGGAAGAGGAGGGCGCCGCCCTCGCCGGCGGTCATCAGCTTGCCGTTCTGGAAGGAGAACGCGGCGACCGAGCCGAGTTCGCCGATCCGCTTGCCCTGCCAGCGCGCGCCCTGGGCGTGGGCGGCGTCCTGGAGGATCGGTACGCCGGTGTCGGCGGAGACCTTGCCGAGGGCGTCCATGTCGGCGACCAGTCCGGCCATGTGCACGGGCATGATCACCCGGGTGCGCGGGGTGATCGCGGCGGTCACGGCGGCGGCGTCGATGTTGTACGTGTCCGGGTCGACGTCGACGGGGACGGCGACCGCGCCGATGCGCTGGGCGGCCTGCGAGGAGGAGATGAAGGTGAAGGCGGGCACGATGACCTCGGTGCCGGGGCCGGCGCCGAGGCACTGGAGGGCGAGTTCGAGGGCGTGGGTGCCGTTGGTGACGGCGAGGGCGTGCGGGGAGCCGTGGAAGTCGGCGAACTCCCGCTCGAAGGAGTCGACCTCCGTGCCGCCCATGCGCCACCACTGGCCCTGTTCCAGGGCCCGGATCAGGCCGGTCCGCTCGTCGTCGTCGTACTGGGGCCACTCGGGGAACTGGGGTGCCGGTCGCGCGTTCATGGTTCTCCGAATCTCCGTCGGGAACGGGCTGGTGGAAGGTGAGCGGGCGAGGGCGGGGAGCCGGTCCGGACGGTTCGCGCGGTGCTGGCCGTCCTCAGCCTAGGTGGCGGTGCGCGGGCCCTTCCATCCCTCGGTCTGGTAGTCGGCGGGGGTGGGCGGTTCAGGGGCGCGCAGGTCGAAGAACGCCCGGTAGGAGTCGAGTTGGCCGGTGAGCATGTGGCTGCCGTGGTGCACGGGGAGCCCGGAGGCGGCGGCCTCGCGCAGCAGCGGGGTGTCGCGGGGTTTCATGATGATGTCCGCGACGACGGTGCCGGGCCGCAGTTCCCGGGGCCGGAAGGGCAGCGGGTCGTCGGGGCGCAGGCCGAGCGGGGTGGCGTTGACGGCGATGTCGGTGTCTTCCGGGAGTTGTCCGCCGGTGTGGACGCGGCCGGGCCAGTGGGCGGCGAGCCGGTCGACGAGTGCGGTCAGCCGCGGGGTGTCGGGGTCGGTGACCGTCAGCCGGGCCACGCCCGCGTCGAGCAGGGCCGCCGCGATGGCGCTGCCGGCCCCGCCGGCGCCGGCCAGGGCCACCCGGGCGCCGTGCGGCGGGTGGCCCGCCCGGGTCAGGCCGGTGACGAATCCGCAGCCGTCGAAGTTCTCGGCGAGCCAGGCGCCGTCGCTCTCGCGCCGCAGCGCGTTGGCGCTGCCGGTGATCTCGACGGTGGGGCTGCGCCGGTCGGCGAGCCGGGCGGCGGCCGTCTTGTGCGGGACGGTGACGAACAGGCCGTCGAGGTTGCCGACGCGCTGGAGTCCCCGTACGACGGTCTCCAGGTCGGCGGGGCGGGCGTGCACGGGGACCAGCACGGCGTCGATGCCGAGCCGGGCGAAGAGCGGGTTGAGGAGGCCGGGCGACTGGACCTGTCCGACCGGGTCGCCGAGGACGGCGTAGAGCCGGGTGTTCCCGCCGACCAGGGTCTGCCGGGGGGTGTCCCCGCCGGCACGGGTGTCGGTGGCGGTGGTCGCGGCCGGGCGCGGGGTGTCGGTCATCGTGGTGTCTCCGGGCTGGTGGGCGTGCCGGCCGCGAACAGCTCCGCCACCGAGAAGGCGAGTTCCATGGCCTGTTCGGCGTTGAGGCGGGGGTCGCAGGCGGTGCGGTAGCGGGTGGGCAGGTCGGTCTCGGCCAGTCGGCGGGCGCCGCCGACGCACTCGGTGACGTCGTCGCCGGTGGCCTCCAGGTGCAGGCCGCCGGGGTGGGTGCCCAGGGCCCGGTGCACCTCGAGGAACCCGGTGATCTCGTCGAGGACGTGGTCGTAGTGCCGTGTCTTGTAACCGGCGCGTGTGGTGCGCGAGTTGCCGTGCATGGGGTCGCACTGCCAGATCACCTGGCGGCCGGAGGCGGTGACCTTCTCCACGATCGGCGGCAGCACCGCGCGCACCCGGTCGTGGCCCATCCGGCTGATCAGGGTGAGCCGGCCGGGCACGCCGTGCGGGTCGAGCCGGCGGACGTACTCCACGGCCTGTTCCGGTGTGGTGCCGGGGCCGATCTTCACGCCGACGGGGTTGCTCAGCAGCTCGGCGAAGGCGAGGTGCGCGCCGTCGGGCTGCCGGGTGCGTTCCCCGATCCACAGGAAGTGGGCCAGCCCGCTGGACAGCCGGGGTTCCGTCCCACCGGCGTCCATCCAGAGCAGGGTGCGTTCGTGGTCCAGCAGCAGCGCCTCGTGGCTGGTGAAGATCTCGCCGAGCCGGGGGGCGGGGGGGCCGACGCCGGTCATGAAGCGCAGGCCGCGGCCGATCTCCGCGCATCGGGCGGCGTACCGGCGGCCGCCCGGCACGGTGGCGACGAAACGCCGGTTCTCCTCGTGCAGGGCGTGCGCGTCGGCGAGTTCGCCGTGGGCGAGCCGGCGGACCACGGTCATCGCCTCGCGGGCGTGGGCGTGGGCCCGCGCCATGCGTTCGGGGTCGGGGGTGCGGGCGGTGCGGGTCGCCTCGGCGGAGTTGACGATGTCGCCGCGGTACGCCGGGAGCCCGTGGCCGTCCTCGGGTGCGGAGCGCGGCTTGGCGTACTGGCCGGCGGCGCGGGCCACGGTGACGACGGGCAGGCCGGCGCCGTGGGTGAGGACGAGTGCCATCCGTCGCAGCAGCGCCAGGTTGCCCCGCAGGTGGGGGCCGGTGCTGTCGGCGAAGGTCTCCGCGCAGTCGCCGCTCTGGAGCAGGAGTGCCTCGCCGCGGGCGACGGCTGCGAGGCGGTCGAGGAGCCGCCGGGTCTCGGCCGGGGTGACGAGGGGTTCGCCGGTGCTCAGCCGGTGTACCACGGCCCGGGCGCGGGCCGGGTCGGGCCAGTCGGGCTGCTGGGCGGCGGGCCTGGCCAGCGCCGCGTCGAGCCGGTCGGCGAGGCCGCGTTCGACGGCCCGCCGCCGGGTCCGGGCCGGGGTGTCCGGCGGCCACCGTGGTGTGGGGATCATGTCACCGCCGTCTCCGTTCCCGCCGCGCCGCCGGCCTGGGTGACGGCGAGGAGCCGGTCGAGGGGGGCGCGTTCCATCCGGGAGAGGGCCTCGGCGACGGCGGGCTCGGGCACGTCGGCGACGAGTTCGGCGCCGGCCGGTCCGTCGAGGACGAAGGTGAGCCCGGAGCGGGCCTTCTTGTCCCGGCGCATCAGGGCGATCAGTGCGCCGGGGTCGCTGGTGTCGGGCAGCGCGGTGGGCAGCCCGTAGGCGGCGACCACCTCCTGGTGCTCCCGGACCCGGTCGGGGGTGATGCGGCCGAGGACGCCGGCGAGCCGGCCGGCGAAGACGGTGCCGACGGCGACGGCCTCGCCGTGCCGCAGGGCGAAGCCGGTGGCCGCCTCCAGGGCGTGGCCGAGGGTGTGGCCGTAGTTGAGCAGGTGCCGGGGCCCCGAGTCGCGTTCGTCGGCGGAGACGATGCCGGCCTTGAGCGTCACGCCGGCCGCTATCTGCTCGGTCAGCGGCAGCCCGTGCAGGCCGGGGGCGCCGATGAAGTGGCAGCGGGCTATCTCCCCGAGCCCGTTGCGCAGTTCGCGGGCGGGCAGCGTGGTCAGGTAGTCGGTGTCGCACAGGACGGCGGCGGGCTGCCAGTAGGTGCCGACGAGGTTCTTGCCCTCGGGGAGGTTGACGGCGGTCTTGCCGCCGACGCTGGCGTCGACCTGGGCGAGCAGGCTGGTCGGCAGGTGGACGACGGGGATGCCCCGGTGGTGGAGGGCGGCGGCCAGACCGACGACGTCGGTGGTGGTGCCGCCGCCGACGGAGACGACGGCGTCGGAGCGGGTCAGCCCGAACCGGACGAACGCGGCGCACAGCGCCTCGACGGTGGCGAGGGTCTTGTCCGGTTCACCGTCCCGCGCGGGCAGCAGCAGGGTCTCCACACCGGTGTCGGGCACCCACGGGGCGGGGCGGGCCGAGACCACGGCGACGCGCCGGGCGCCCAGTTCCTCGATGACCGCGGGCAGTCGGGAGCGTACTCCGGGGCCGATGAGCACGTCGTAGGACCGGTCGTCGAAACGCACCGGGACTCGTTCTGTCACTTCCGCTTCACCTTGTCCAGTCTTCGGTCGCTCGGGACTCGGGTCGGCCGCCAGGGGCCCGGCCGGCGGGGGTACCGCGGCCGGGAGCCCGAGGCGGGGCTGGCTCCGGCAGGCTACTGGCCGGCGGTGACCCGCCGGACCCGGGACTCGGCGCGTTCCTTGCGGTCCTGTTCGTCCAGGTGCGGGTAGGACGGGCAGCCGTAGATCCGCTGGAACGGCGCGAAGGTGTCCCATTCGGTCCGGCGGCGCATCTCCTGGGCCACCGCGTTGTGTTCGCTCCAGAAGTCGCCGCCGATGAGCCGGATCAGGTAGCGCTCCAGGGTGTCGCGGTCGGTGGTGCGGCCGGCGTCGGCGGCGACCGCGACCAGTTCACCGTCGTAGAAGGCGTGGATGAGCCGGATGTAGGTGTCGTAGCCGGTCTTGAAGAAGTTGGCGTATTCCTCGATCAGCCGGTCGGCCTCCTCGGGCCTGCGCAGGGCCTCGCCGAGGGTCTCGGCGGCACGGACGGCGGTGGCCGAGGCGACGAGGACACCGCCGGAGAACATGGGGTCGCCGAAGCAGCCGGCGTCGCCGACCATGACCCAGCCGGGTCCGGTGACGGTGTCGGCGTGGTAGCAGTAGTCCGCCTCGACCTTCAGGTCCATCACGGGGCGGGTGCCGGTCAGCCGGGCGGTGATGCGCGGCACCCGGGCGAGGTGCTCCTCGAAGACCTTCTCCGGGGTGGAGGCGCGGAAGACGTCGCGGGGCATGACCGTGCCCACGCTGATGACGTCCTTCGACAGCGGGATGGCCCACACCCAGCCGTCACCGTGCGCGCCGACCTGGATGTCGCCCTCGACGCCGAGGTTGTGGCGTTCGTCCAGGCCCGCGTAGTGCCGGAACACCGCGACCATGCGCAGCTTCTCCAGTGTCTTGCGCAGCCCGAACTTGTGGGCGACGCGGCCGGCGCGGCCGCTGGCGTCGATGACGTACCGGGAGCGGATCTCGTGCTCCTCGCCGTTCTTGGTGTAGCGGACGCCGGTCATGCGGTCGTCGTCCATCAACAGATCGCCGACGGTGGCACCCAGGTGCACCTCGGCGCCCGCCTTGCCGGCCTCCTCGACCAGCATGCTGTCGAAGCGGGCCCGCTGGACCTGGTACGCCCGGTCGTAGCGGCCGTCGCCCTGCTTGCCGAAGTCGGCGCGGAACACGCCGGAGAAGAACTTCTTCTCGGTCGGGTCGATGAACTCGCCGCCGGTCTTGGGGACGTAGCCCTGGGTCTCGACGGCCTCCCGGATGCCGATCTGGTCGAACAGGCCCATCATGTACGGCAGCAGTGACTCGCCGATGTGGAAGCGCGGGGACTCCTCGCGCTCCAGGAGCGCGACGGAGTGTCCCTGTTTGGCCAGTACGTAGGCGCTGATCGCGCCGGCCGGTCCGCCGCCGATGACGACCACGTCGGCCGAGTTGTTCCCCATGAGGTGTCCTTCCGTCTTCTGGCTGGTGCCGAGGGTTCGGCTGGTCCTTGTTCGGATCACGTGAGGTCGCCCGGGCGGAGGTCGCCGGAGAGCAGGGCGGTGACGAGCCTGCGGTGTTCGGTGTCGTCGACGACGGTGCGGACGCGTTCGCGGCCGTCCCGGACGACGAGGTAGCGGCGGCCCTTGAGGACGGCCTGGCCGTTGTCGAACGACCGGCCGCACAGGATGCCTCCGCCGTCGTCCGGGGAGGCGGTGGCGTGGTGGGCGCGGGCCCGGTCCTCCAGTTCCTTCCAGTCCTGCCACCGGCGGGCCCGCGGCCGGAACGTGTAGACGGTGCCCCACCGGGTCACCCGGCCGCGCCGCTGCACGGCCGTGGTGCCGTCGTCGGCGCCGACGAGCCGGTACTGGCAGCCGTACTGGGTCTGCACCTCGTCGCCGACGCGCAGCGGTTCGAGGTAGGAGGGGCCGGGGTAGCCGACGTCGACCAGCCACTCCTGGCCGTCGACGGCGGCCCGGATGAACATGTGCTCGATCTCGGTGCCGAAGTTCTCCCGGCCCTCGGCGGTGCTCGCGGCCAGCAGCGTGACCTCGTAGCCCAGTTCGGACAAGAGCCGGAAGAAGAGCCGGTTGAGCTGGAAGCAGGTGCCGCCCAGCCCCTCCAGGACGCCGGTGCGGAACACCGCGTCCTCGTCGACGTCGACGAGGTGGACGCCGTCGGCGAAGCCCTGTCCGGCGATGTTGTACGGCAGCGTCATCAGGTGCCGTTTGTGCAGGGTGCGCAGGGTGTCGAGGTCGGGGTTCGGGTCCGGGCCGGGCCAGCCGAGGCGGCGGAGGTAGGCGTCCACGTCGAACATGCGGTGAGCTGCTCCTTCGGTGGGGTGGTGGGTGGACGCCTCAGACGGAGAGGGCCACGGGCCCGGGCGCGTCCTCGCCGTACAGGCGTTCGGCCAGGTGGGCGACGATCATCGCGGCGGTCGGATGGTCGAAGACGAGGCCCGCGCCGAGTTTGATGCCGGTCAGTTCGCCGAGCCGGTTGCGCAGTTCGAGCGCGGTGAGCGAGTCGAAGCCGATCTCGAACAGCCCCTGGTCGGCGTCGATCCGGTGGGTGGCGGCGTAGCCGAGGACGACCGCCACCTGGGTACGCACCAGCTCCAGCAGGGTCTCGGCCCGCTCGGCCGCCGGCAGCCCGGCCAGGCGTTCGGCCAGCCGGCGCCGCTCGTCACCGCTGACGGCGGTCCGCGCCGCCTGCCGGCCGGCGCGGACCAGCCCGCGCAGCAGGGGCGGTACGGCCGTGCCGGCGGCTGCGTCGGCACGCAGTCCGCGCAGGTCGAGCCTGGCCGGCACGAGCAGCGTCCGGTCACTGCCCAGCGCCGCGTCGAACAGGTCCATGCCCTCCGCGGGGCCGAGGGCGAGGACACCGCCGCGGCGGCTGAGCCGGCCGCGGGTGAGTTCGTCGGTGCCGGCCGCCATGCCGGTGCTCTGCTCCCACAGCCCCCAGGCCAGCGACCGCGCCGGGAACCCGGCCGCCCGACGGACCGACATCAGCCCGTCCATGCAGGCG